>QQUD01000183.1 GCA_008501785.1 Chloroflexota bacterium | reverse complement strand
GCGAAACAATAGCCCTGAAAGTATATTGACGCTGTTTCATACCTGATCTATGCTCTTCATGACAACATAAATAATGGCCTACCGAAGTCGTGACAAAACACGCAAAAAAAAAGATGCCAAACGGACAGCAATGATGCAAGCCGCTGTCCATGTATTTGCTGAAAAAGGATACCATTCTGCCACAGTGCGTGATGTTGTCCAAGCTGCCGATGTGGCTATCGGCACATTTTATTTTTATTTCCCCGATAAGGAAACGCTTTTTGTCCATTTGTATGAAGAAACGGCCGATTTTCTTCTACAAACAATTGGACAAGCAATGGCAGGGCGGCTAACGTTATCACAACAAGTATATGCAGGTTTGTCGGCATACATGAATATTGCCGTTTACGAGCCAGCAGTCGTTCAGCTTTTATTGGTAGGTGGGGTGGGGACCGTACCTTCTTTAACAGCAAAACGAGCAGCATTTCGACTGAAATTAATACAGATGTGGCAGCGAGCGTTGGATGGTGCGCTAGCCCAATCTGTGATCGTTTCGCAAAACATACGACGTGTGGCTGAAGCAATCACAGGAGCTACGGACGAGGTTGTTTTACAATTGTTAGAACAACCTGATCCAGAAGAGGGCGTAGAAACGGCCGTTCACGAGTTAGCAGCATTTGTATTACGAGCCGTAGGGTATGATGATCTGAATTAATGGAGCCTGTTAGGTACTGTATTGGCGAAGGTAATCACACATTCAATGGAAAATAATGAAATGAACCAGCAGCAGTTGCAGGCGGCATTTGAAGCAATGCGGCAGCGAGCGCTGGCAGCAGAAGCAAGATTAACTGAACTTGAATCGGGGGCCGCTGCGCAAACACCTAATTGGATTGAACAATTGGGACAGATTACAAGCACAATTCAGGCTGCGCGTAGCCATGAAGATGTGTGGCGGTCACTTTCCAATGGTTTAGAGAAGGTGTTGGGGGGAGGCAGAACGGCCGTTTACTTCAAAAACCAAACAACTGGACAAATTAGCTGCCCTTATGCACACGGCATTACGCGCCATTTGCGGGATATTTTTCAGGAAAAAATAAACAATTATTTTGCTGCCGATGTTGATTTGAGCACCCCCATTATTGTCAATAATATACACGAAGCTGATGAGAATGTGTTGGTCAAAATAGCACTGATTGATGAAGCAGCTCATGCTTATCTGCTCATCTTTTTAGTTGTCGCCGATCAATTGTGTGGTGTGGTTGCCATGTTTCGAGACGACACCAGGCCATTTTCAAGAAACGAAGTTGTCGTAAGTCAGACCCTCGGTCAAATTGGGTCCGCCGCCATCAACCTGCTGCAGGTTAACAACGAAGCCGATGTCACCATACAGCGCGAAAACAAGCGAAATGAGATAACGCATACCCTGAGCAGTGCGCTTGATTTGCCTACTATATTGCAAAATGTCGGGCGCATTGCTACAGAATTAATTGGCGCTGATGCCGGTTTGTTGGGATTAGTTATCGACAATCAAATCATGATTTTTTATCCGCACAATATTCCGGTGCAGATGAATTTGCGTCCGGCCGCCAAAGGACGCGGGGTTGCCTGGGAAATTGTTGAATCGTGTCAATCCATGCTGCTAGACAACTACATGGACCATCCATTGGCTCAACAAAAGTGGAATAAAATGGCTATCAGGTCTTTTATTGGTGTGCCAGTATTTACCAATGATGAATGTCTGGGAGCCTTGACCGTATTCAACACATCTGACAAGAAATTGACGCGGCGTGATTTAGCACTTGTCGAATCCGTTGGACAGCAGGCAGGCATTGCCATTCAAAATGCGCGTATGTTAGCAGAAGCCAAACAGCGAGCCGCTGCATTAGTAAACACACTTAACCGCCAGGAAGAGCTAGATAAACTCAAAAACCAATTCATTCAAACCGTTTCTCATGAATTGCGCTCTCCGCTGGGCCTTATTTACGGTCATGCAGAATTGTTAGAAAGTGGTGATTTAGGTGAATTGACGGAAATTCAGCAAAACTCTGTTGATATTATTTCTGGCCGCGTTCGTATGTTAACAGACCTGGTAGATGATTTGACAGCGCTAATGGCGGCCGAAACGCAGGAATTCCGGCGCGATCTGATCAACCCGGCACAATTATTGGTCGCCATGATAGCTGAATATCGCATGAAGGCTGAAGAGCAAGGTGTGACCATCAATTCTGAGATTACTCAAGATCCGCTGTGGTTAAAAGGGGATCTGACGCAGCTACGGCGCGTTTTTGATAATTTAATATCGAATGCATTCAAATTTACCGATGAGGGTGGAACCCTCTCGATTCGACTCACGATAGACATACCCCAAGTGATAATCGAAGTTGAGGATTCTGGCGAGGGGATTGCCGCAGAACATTTACCTCGCATTTTTGAGCGTTTTTATCAGGTGACAGATAAACAACATCGCCCACGCCGCAAAGGGACCGGCCTCGGTTTGTCCCTCGTGAAAGAGATCATCGAAGCCCATCGTGGCGAAGTGTTTGTCACCAGTGAATTAGGCGTTGGCACAACATTCCGCATTGAACTGCCAGGACATGAGCCACCAAGCCTTGATGCCTAACCCCCAGGACGAACGACTCCCCGACTACGTGACTAATATCTGCGACCCAACGGCCGTTTTCTCCACATCAATCCTATGCGGGAATGCATCACGCAGTTCGTCGATGTGCGTAATGATCAAAATGCGGGCAAAATCACCTTGAATGGTGTTGATCGCTTCTACAAGACGCTGACGGCCGTTTGGGTCCTGACTGCCAAATCCCTCATCAATCACCAGCGTTTGCAGGCGTGCGCCAGCTCGTTTAGCCAACACCTGTGATAACGCCAAACGAATCGCAAAATTGACCCGAAACTGTTCGCCACCACTGTAATTGTCATACGGCCGTTCTCCCGCGCTGTCCACAATCCGAATATCCAGCGTTTCCGCCAGGGCGTCCCGGCTTTTTAGCTTGCGCTGCGTGTCAAAGTGAATCCGCATGTCACCGCCGGTGAGTCGTTCTAGCAGTTCGTTGGCCCGATCTTCGATGTCTGGCAAAGCGTGTTCGATCAGCAAGGCCTGCACACCATTGCGCCCACATGCCTTTTCTAGCAGCTTCAGCCGTTGAATCAACTGTGTCAATTCAGCCCGATCTTCCGCCAATTTCTTCTTTCGCTGGCGTAAATCGCCCAGCACATCCAGCCGCTGCTGGGCAGCACCAACTTTTCGGTTGGCCGTAACTTGCTCTTCACGCAGCTTGAACACTTCATCTTCGACGCCAAGTACATCGCCACCGTCTTCCTTCAATTTTGTTAGTTCAGCTTGTGCTTCTTTGTGCTGTGTTTGCAGGCTTGTTAAAGAGTCGGTTTGTTCGTTGATCTGGGCGTCCATGTCAGCAACGGCCGTTTCCAACGGTTGAATCGCCGCTTCAGCTTGTTTGAGCGATTGATGGCGGGCCTGTGCATCTTTTAATGCGCTGCGCTGCTGACGTGCATCTTCGTGGGCCGTGGCATCGTAGCCGACCTGTGTGAGCTGCTCATCGAGTTTGGCAATTTCAGCTTGCGCGTCTTGGGCAAAAACGGCCGTTTCCAACTGCCCCTTCACCTTTTGCAACGATTTCTGTCCGGTAGATTCCCAATCGGTGAGCATTTTGTCAATCTCGGTAAGACGCGCCTCGGCTTGTGCGAGTTGCCGCTGCGCGGCTTGCTGCTCTTTTTCCAGCGTCGATTTTTGAGTAACGGCCGTTTCCAATTCAGTCATTTTTTGCTTTTGCGCGTCGAGCGCTGTGCTGTTTGCCAATTGATCTGTTAATTCAGCCAGTCGTACCGCACCCTGCCCGTTCCACTCGGTCACGGCCGTTTCAATTTCAGCTAGCTTTGCCTCTGCACGAGACAGCCGGTCGCGCTGGGCTTTTTCTTGTTTTTCAAGAGCGGGGCGTTGTTTAACGGCCGTTTCCAACGTCACAATCGACTTTTCCAACTCAGCAATACGCTGCTTGTTGTGCCGAAATCGGTCGCCGTTTTCTTTGCCTTCAGATTGCAGCTCGGCCAACACCTCCTCCCGGTGATCTTCAGAAAGCGGCTGGCCGCATAGTGGACAACTGCCTTCACCACCAGCAGCTAATTGGTCTAAGCGGGCTTTCAGTTTATCCATCTCAGACCGGAGTCGTGGCTGGTCGGCTCTGAACGTGTCCAAATCGGCGCGTGACGCCATGAGTTGTTCGTTTTGGGTGTGAATGCTGCCAAGTTGCAATGTTAACTCAGCAATGTTTTTTTCAGCGGTGGTGGCGTTTTGAGAAACGGCCGTTTGTTCCCGTTCCAGCTTCTTGATCCGGTCCGCTTGTTTTTGCAACTGGTTGGTTTCTTGCTCCTGCAGCTTGCGTTCGCCGTCGAGCCGCTGCCATTCTGCACGAGCATCCTGATAGGCAGCCTCTTGTGCGGCCAAATCTGTAAGCTGTTTTGCCAAATCATGCATCACTTGATGACTGTTTGTAATGGTTGCGGAAACCGTTTCTTTTTCGGTTTGTGCTTTGTCTACCCGAACAGCTTGCGCTTCTAAGGTTTTCAGTTGTTCTTGGAGTTGGCTGCGCTGGCGTTCGATTTCGAGTTCAAACGGCCGTTTTGCGTGCACAATCTGGTTATGCTCATTCGCCTTGGCTTGCCATGCTTGCACATCGGAATCAAGCTGCTGCCAGTTCTCAAAATTGGTTTGAATGGTCGCAGCTTCGGCCAAAATCGTGCGGTGCTGTTCAGCTTCTTTGTGCCGTTGTGCGCGAGTCTGGCGCAAGGTTGTCAATGTGCGGTTGGCGCGTTCGACATTGTTTGCCAGATTGTTGACCAACTGATCTTGTTGTATCAACACGGTCTCCGCACGGCGCAATTGCCGCAAAATCGCCTCCTTGTCTGCCAACCGTTCGGCAACACGTGCTGATGCTTCTTTGACTTCAGCTAGCTTGATTTCACGGTCGCCTTCTTCGCCAAGTTCTTCATCAATTTCGGTTGTTTGTGCGTCAAGCAAGGCTAGTTTGCCTTCGCCGTCCTTGCGCCTGCTTGCAGCTGCTTCTCGATAAGTGTCCCATTCGCTCACACCGAGCAGGTCTGCCAAAATCTCCTTGCGTCGGTTCGGTGATTTGGTTGTGAATTCGTCTGCTTTGCCTTGCAACAAAAAGCTGGCGTTGATGAATGCATCGTAATTCATGCGCAGCAGCGTTTCGATAGCCACCTGCGTTTCACGCATTTTGCTTTCGCTCAACGTTTTCCACTTGGTTGGTGTATCTTTGTCATCAAAATCGGTGCCGATTTGCAGTTCCAGCATGGACCGTTTACGCGGGCGGCGGCGGCGGGTGATGCGGTAAATGCTGCCTTCCAGCTCAAAGGTAAAGCGCACTTCGGCCGAGTTGCCTTCCCTGGCGGCAATGCGATTCACTAAATCATCATCGCTTTTGCTGCGGCTGTTGCCAAACAAGGCCCAGGTCAGGCCATCCAAAATGCTGGATTTGCCAGCGCCATTGGCTCCCGAAATACAGGCTAAATGA
>QQUD01000255.1 GCA_008501785.1 Chloroflexota bacterium | reverse complement strand
AACGCAAGGTTGTATGCCCCTGAATGAAGTAGCGGGTGAAGTCATGCAGTAGTTGGCTGTCTAAAAAGGTTGCGCGAAACCAGCATTCTTGCGTAGCTTTGAGGTGGGTTTTTCCATGTTTACCATATTTAAATCCGTGCAAGGGAGAAAGGGTGAACGGTTTGCGCTGATTGGCATCGTGCATTTCGGTTGCTGGTTCGGGATTGACCAGGCGCAGCATATCCATAAATGCAGCATGGAGTAAATGACCGTGTGTCGTAGGTAGGATGGTGTTTTCTGCGACTCGTAGATTTATGATTACGGAGTGCAAGGTGCTGTTAATCATTTTATGCTACATCCTTTTTGTTGGCGGTAACGGCCGTTTCTCCCACAATTTCATTTGCTTTAATGGTGACATTTTCTGGGTCAATGTACCAAATCTTAGCTTCGTGAGCTTCTTCTTGCCGTCGCATAAACTTCTTTGCCCCAGCCGGGATTGGCCCCTCAAACAAAAATGGCAAGTTTACATAGCCTAATTTAGGATCGTAATCTTCGTAACCTTGCGTTCCAAAATCAAACAAAAGGTCCGCCTTGTATCCATTTTCCCACTTGCCGACAGTTTTGTTTTCAAATCTTCTTTCATCTTTGTTAAACACCCGCTTTTGTAAACCTCCACCATCAGTGCCTAATAAAAGTGTGATGGGCTGTTCATCTTTAGGTGTGCGGCAGTAAGAAATGGGGACTGTAATAGCCTCACATAACAATCCATTTTCATCTTCACCTTGACACAAAATGATGGAAGGTTCCCAACTCCGAGTGATAACAAGGCCATTTTCGTGTAAGTTTTTGTTTTCCAAACGCGCATCGTACACATATTCATGGAGCATATCAAACATGATTTCAACGCGAGGATCGCTCACCAGTTCTTTTTCCATGAGCGGAACAAGCGGCTCTGGATTAAACAATTTACCATTTTGCGCTTGCAATTCTTGAAGATATTTTGGCTGTTGTTCGGTTAACGCAGTTGCCCATTCCGGGATGTTGTCGCCGACAACCACGATGGACGCATCTGGAATTGCTTGTTTGCGATTACAGCGTCCAGCGCGTTGGATAAGCCGATCTGGATCGCAAAGTTGGGAGATTAGGATGTGTGCATCCAGGTCACAACCAACTTCAATGGCACTGGTGCTGATGAGCAAGTAACGGCCGTTTTCCTTTCCCTCCTGCTCTTTTAGCTTGGCATACACTTCTTTGCGGCGTGCTTGAGTTAAACGGCCATGATACAACCAGATGTTGTCACGGAATTCATCCCGCAGTTGGGTATAAACGTAAGCAGCATCCTTCACGCTCTCAATCGTCACAATCATGCGCTTGTCGAACTGATACCGTTGGCGCGTTTCGGCAATAATGCGTTCAATCGCTTCGCTGGGCGCATCTTCCAGGCGTTCAATGCTGGCAGGAATGTGATACAAATGCTTGCCGGGATGCGGGTAAGTTTTCCAGTCTGCCATCGCTCGCGCGCCTTGTCCACTAGCAAAGTCAAAAACGTCCAAATCGTGAAACCGCTTCAAATATTGCATGGGCATCGTAGCCGTCATGAGTACGATATCTTTACCGTTTTGGTATAAGGTTTTTACCAATCGCTCAAAATTAATGAAGGCAATTTCGTCGTAGGAATGCGCTTCGTCAAAACAGATGATGGGATTCATGTAGCGAATCCGTAAGGGGAAGATGTACGATTTGAGCGGCTCGCCAAAGCCAAAGAAACGATAGATGAATTTATCTAGCGTGGTAATAATAACGTTGCCGGTGTAGAGATGGCGGGTAGACCGCTCACCACCGGGAGTAGGTTCGGTTTTGCCATTGCGGTAGCAGTAGCGCATGGATTGTGCGCCAGTATCAACTGTCAGCGTGACGAGTTGACCTTTGTTATGGCAGGAGTAGTTAGTCAACAACTTTTCAAAACGCATGATTTGGTCGTCTACCAGGCTGCGCGTCGGATAAACCATGATTAAACGACGATTTTCGTTGATGGCAGGAATGGCAACGGCTTCGGTTTTGCCGCTGCCAGTTAGCCCCTTGAGTAGAAGACCGATGCCCATGTCATTGTCTTCGGTGATAGCTTGCCAAACGGCCGTTTGCATCGGATTCGGCGTGTCAAAACCGGCAATGTTTTTGTAAGCGCTGTTTACATCCATGAACATATCGTGACCTCCTGTGTTTTCAGGGGAGTGTTTTGTAGTTTCTCCACAAGCCAATTTCGTAGGGCTTTGCGCTCAGGGTAAGCGTCGGTTTTGGAAGTGGCGGTTTGGGTAACGGCCGTTACCAATTCCATATCAGGCACAATCTCTGCCCACTCAATTACCATAGAAACAGGGTCGTTTGTAAACACAAATGGATAAATTTGGTATTGACCTGTATCTAATTCATCAAACTGAAAATCCATAAACACCCGAGCAATTGGGTCTTTAGCTTCCAGCAATGCCGAAGCAATGGTTGCTTCAATCTGATCACACATTTCCAGAATGTACAGGTCTAAAGGAAGGTGCTGCACCAACTCGGGCAGGTTATTCAGGCGTAAATTAGCCATTTTTTCAGTAATGCCATTGACAGAGTATTCGTGATGCAAATGTGCCAATGCTTCCACATAAGGCGTGTGCCGGTCACCAGTATGGTCTACCGCTTCAAAACGATGTCCGGCAAACGAATATGACCACTCTTTTTTGCCGGGGTCATACACCAGCTTGAACTTTTGCGGCTTGCCCATGTCGTGTATTTTGGCAGCACGGATGAGATACTCCCTTGTTTCTTGCAAGTTTGGCGTACCTTCCAGAAAATCTTTGCTGCTACCCCACAGTTCCACCAGCTTGACTACATTGCCCACATGATTTCGCAAGGTTTGCACACGCCACAAGTCTGGATTGGCGTAAATAACGCGCCCTGCTTCCAATCTCTCAGTTAACATACAACGCCTCCAGCAGTGCTACTGGCACATACATCTCACCATCTGTCCAAAAATCCAATTTTATAGGTTCATCTGCCCAACCGGCCCAAAATGGGACAAATCCTTCAATCGCGCTGGGCGTAGGTTTCCCTAAATCGGAATCACCCTGTAACTTTTGCTGGTATTGGTAACGGTAAAGTGGATAAAGTGTGCCTTGCCTGCCAATCATCTTTTCACCAGGGAGTAATGTTGCCGATTGTGCCGTTGTTGTTTCTTGTTTCAACAGTTTTACGTCTGATACGGTTTCCAGATATGCAAATCCTTCTTTGCCTATCTTGGAACCGTAGTTAACAAGCTGCTGAAATGCTTCCAGGGCGATTTTGTTTTCGTGCAAAACGTACCCATGCAGTTTCTCGACCATCAGATATTCCCATGTGTGTAATTGCAGTTTTTCGTAGTTGCCTTCATCTTTTTTGTTGCGATACAGGCGTGAAAAAACAGCATGTTTGGATTGAAACATGGGGCCATGCCGTTTTGTTGTATGAATGCGTCCTTTATAGAAAGGTTTGGGATAGGCACCGAGGACATAGTAATCGGAGGGTAGGGCAAAGTAGGATGGCTTTTTAACGGCCGTATTCGGATATTCCCCACTATTTGCCATCATTATCAGCCTTCGCAGCCAGCCAGACATCGTGGTTGGCGGCAAAAAGGGATAGGTGCTGATGTGTAAAATGGCGCTGGGCATCCGGCGAAAAGTCAATCCGCCTGTAGGTCGAATCGTTAAGGTAATGCCGTACATGGCGGCCTCCTACAGCAAATGAGCTTCTACAAATTGTTGGGCATATTCTTGCACCTGTTGCAAAGCTGCGTTGCCAACCCAACGGGTAAACATTATATTTTCGCCACGTTCCTGTTTGTGAATAGTTTGGCTGATAGGTTGTCCGCTGACCGTTAAAGCGGCGGTTTTGAACTGTGCCAACGCATTTGCTTTCATTGTCTCTTCAGGTGAAAGAACAGGACGGGATCCCAACGGAACCAGATATTTGTCCAAAACCAGCAAGGGCTGATTTTCTCCCAACAATTCATCGGTGAATAAACGCACACCTTTAGGATTGCCCGCACCCAATCGCGCCATTGACTCCAAAAAAGCGTAGGCGGCGGCGCTAAATTCAGCTTCGCTAACACTCATAGCGTGATTATAGATAGGGTAGATCAGGCCTGGTTCGTTGTACTCCCGCTTGAACGGTGTAGGAGTCGGGTCATCACCGGGGCCTTTTTGCAGCATAGAGGGGTGCATGGCGCGTTGTTTTTCTTCTGGAGCCAACTCTTGCACGGCCACACCGCCACCATGTACCAAGCGGCCAATAAAGGTGGCTGCTTTGCGCGTCTCTTTTCCTACTTTAGTGTCGCTTGTTATCAACCCGCCGTAGATGGAGCAGATAGGACATTCTTGTTTGGTGCAAGTGTGGGGAATACCACAGAGAAGCTGATCACCCAGTAAACGGCCGTCTGCCAACGGTGCCCAAACTAAAGTACGTCGTTCCACACCGCGCCGCTTTGTTGGTGACAAGTAACACTTTTCTTTGACTTCTCCATTGCCTAAATCAATACGGACCGTTTCTACCACATTCACATTCACTCGGGTCTCGTGACCGAAGTACAGCTCTTGCGGTCCCTCCAATAATGCATACAGGTCAAAATGCCAACGCCGTTCGGCTGATTGTTGTAAACCGGTGTCAAAATTTTTCTGTGCCATAATTTTTACTCCTTGTCAGAACCTTTTTGTTCGTAATGTTGTGGGAAGCGGGATGCAAGGCTCAATTTTAATTTGTAGGCAAACTCTCTTTTTTCTTTGTCGGTTGTATAGCGGTCACTGTAAAGATAGGCATAAGCGTTATTCAAATCATCCAAAGTTAGGCGTACTGAATCTTCACCCTCCCATCTATCAGTAAATGTTGATGATAATTTCGTTATAAATTCTGAAAGCTGGTCATAACTAAAATAGGTATCCGCTCGTCTTTTTAGAAATGCACTGACTGGCTTATCGCCATCAGCTAAGTATGGTGCAATCGAATAAGCAACTTGTTCTGGTTCTTCGGCACGATCAATGATTTTGCGGATTTCGATACGCTGTTTGCTGCGATTACTGCTCAATTTTCTATTCACTTCTGCGAGAAAAGCATAAAGCATTGCTGACATTGCAGCCACGTCTTTATATTGTTGGGCTAAATTGGGTTTACTCATTTCTAACCACTCCACATGCTCCTTACGTAAATCTTCCAGGGCGGCGCTTTTTTCTAGCGGCCACCCCATGCCAATGGATAAAATGCCTGATGTTGCCAATTCGTAGATGGCAAATATCAGGTTGTCTTGCTGAACGTGCCGAATAGCACGTCCAAAGGCAGCAAATTGCCCTTTGTCGTTCCATCTGCCACGAGAAAGGTTAAAGATATTGCTGAGGTGGTTAATAATGGTGAGGAAACGGCCGTTTAACACCACTTTCGCATCATTAATTACCGACTCAATCTCAAATGCTCGCAAAACCTGTGCAGGGAATGAAATCACAACCTTGTATAAGGCATACTGCACCCCGCCAAGCTGATACGAAACCGACTTTTGTCCCCCCCTTTCC
>QQUD01000595.1 GCA_008501785.1 Chloroflexota bacterium | reverse complement strand
TGTGAAGGTGAGCTAGGGGCAGCGGGCGATGATACTGGTGGGGGAGGGGCAGTTGTTGGAACGGTGGGCTATGCATCAGCTGTGGCTCTTTTTGTTAGTGTCAATAGACCCCCATCTAGACCGGAAGCATGAACAAAAAAATCAGATGATGTTTGAAAGATTAAAGGAAATAGATTGTGACCAAGCAAAAAGCGAAACAGAATAAGGTACAAGATAATCAAACACGGATAAAGTTCCCCCGTCCGCAAAAGAAAGGGGAATCGGCCGTTTCCCCTCCAACCCAACTCAGCCCGATCCAGCAATTGCAACGCGCGATTGGTAATCAAGCTATGGGTCAATTACTTATTCAACCCAAACTAACGCTTGGGCCAGTTGGCGACAAGTATGAACAGGAAGCGGATATTGTCGCTAAACAAGTCGTCGGTCATTTAGCCATCTCAGATCAATCAACGGTGCAGTCTCAAGAAGACGAAGAACTACAAATGATGCCGATAACGGCCGTTCAGCGTCAAGAAGATGAGGAGGTGCAGTTGAAGCCGGAAACGGCCGTTCAACGCCAGAGCCAAACAGGCTATGGAGGCAGCGAGGTTCCAGCAAACACCGAACAGTCCATCCAAAGCGCTCGCGGCGCTGGTCAACCATTAGCCGACAATGTACGCACGCCCATGGAAAACGCCTTTGGCACCGATTTCAGCGCCGTCAAAATCCACACCGATTCCCAATCCAACACACTTAACCAATCTATACAAGCGCGCGCCTTCACAACCGGACAAGATATCTTCTTTCGCCAGGGAGAATACAACCCAGGCAGCAGAGGCGGGCAAGAGTTAATCGCCCATGAACTAACCCATGTGGTACAACAAGCGCAAGCTGTACAGTTACAACCAATGGACGATAATTACGCTTCTCAACAACAGAAGTTCATCCAAAAAAAAGAAAACGACACGGGTTTACCTGATAATTTAAAATCAGGGAATGAAGTCAGCACCATTACCAACTCAAATCAGGGCTTAACTGTTCAAAGAGTCGTTACAGTGGATAATCAGGCCTTTTCTTCAGGAGACCTTATTCATGATCTTTGGGTAAAAAGTCAATTACCAGATGCAAGTCTTTGGTGGCATGATGAATATAGAGATGCCATTTTTACCATGAGTCAAGCAAATAGGGCGTTCGATAATGAAATAGACTTAATCATGGCTTTGGCAGGCTATACAATGGCAGATGCACATATTCAAGATAACGATAAGTCCCTTCGCTCAAATCTCTTCATGGCCAACATAGTTGGTAATGTGTCGACACCTAGCGCAGCACACAGGTTAGAGTTAATTAATCAAAAGTATGCCGCCGTTGCTGCTCATCCATATGGTTGGTCTTTTTGTGCGTTAGCTACAATGAATGCTGATGTCGACATAATCAATCACTATTTGCAAAATATCAGAGCCCACAACGATCAAATTCCTGAGCAGGCGGTAACCTGGAGTTGGAATAATACAATTGACCAGCGTGTAGAGTTCACCTTAAATGGCCGCACATACAGTACGCATAATGTCCCAGGGCATGCACAGCTTTATCCACTGCATGGAGTGGATATTTTACATGGGGTTGGTCCTATAGATATGGCGCAAACATTGCAGCAACGAGGGGTCTTGACTGAGGCTAGAAAAATCAAGCTTTACCAAGTATATGCCCAACAAAATAATATTGTTGTTAATCAAAACCCCTATAATCAGCTTGGAAACCAACAAAAAGAGGCATACGTTCTAGCTATGGATAATTTGATTTGATTTTGTTAAGCGAAATATAACTCAGAAAAACCTAGATGCATTCAGATTTGGCAATCGAGAAAACAAATGAGGGTTTCTAAGTGAACGGGAATCCATTGTAAATGGCACATATCAGGGAGAAAGATTTTGTCAATACAAAATAAAAGGCCCAAAGGTCAAAAAGGGAAACAGAAGCGGGGAATTTCCAAACCGATTCAGGGGAACACGCCTCAACCAGAACGGCCGTCATCACCCCTGGTCACCCAACCAACGCCAAATGATGACCTTCAACGAACAATCGAAGAGGTGGCTGGTTTGCAACAAACCATTGGCAACCAGGCCGTCGGCCGTCTGCTCATCCAGACCAAGCTAACTTTGGGACCGGTTGGTGACAAGTATGAACAAGAAGCAGATGCAGTTGCTAAAGAGGTGGTTAGTCAACCAATCACACAACGCCAAGAGGAAGAAGAACTGCAAATGAAACCGGTAACGGCCGTTCAGCGTCAAGACGAAGAAGAACTGCAAATGATGCCACTTGTTCAGCGTCAAGACGAGGAAGAGTTGCAGATGAAATCGGTTCTCCAACGGCAGGACGAAGAAGAACTGCAATTGAAACCGGTTGAAGTCCGGCGTCAAAGCGAAACTGACGCCGATGGCAGCTTGATTTCGGCCGATATTGACCAATCAATCCAAAGGGCTCGGGGGTCCGGTCAGCCGCTGGATGTAGGTGTGCGGTCTCCAATGGAGAATGCATTCGGTGCCAACTTCAGCGGCGTCAAAATCCACACCGATTCCCAATCCGATACGCTCAACCGATCTTTACAAGCTCGCGCCTTCACCACTGGCCAAGATATTTTCTTCCGTCAAGGTGAATACAAACCTGCCAGCAGCAGCGGACAGGAACTCATCGCTCATGAGTTGACACATGTTATGCAGCAACAAGGTGCAAGCATCCAGAGATCGCAGATAACGTCAGTGCCCTCTATCAAAATTCAACGGGCTTTAAATTTTGATGATGCAAAAAAAGCTATCCTCAGTGCTGGGGAGGGATGGGGCACAGATGAATCCGGCATCTACGATGCTATTCGAGATTGCTCAGATCGCCCACGATTGAAAGCAGATCCCGCAGTTCAAAAATTGCTGAAGGGTGAATTATCCGGACATGATTATTGGAAAGCACTCCTTTTGCTGGAATATGGTAATGAATCGAGTTTTCCGGATGCAGTTAAAGAAATCTGGAGTGCAACAAAAGGGATAGGGACAGACGAAGATAAAATTTATGAAGCTCTGCAAAAGCTTAGCGCTGCAGATGTTGCCCTTATAAAAAAAGTTCCCGGTATTCAAGATATTCTCAGCGGGGATTTGTCGGGTAGCGACAAAAAAGCTGTTGATAATTTACTTGATGGTAAATATGCTCAGGCCATACAAAACCATAAAACGAATGTGGCTACAACCCAACAAATTCTTAATAATATGAAAGCCCCAGCCAAGCCAGTTAGAGTTCGCAATACAGCGGAATGGTTAGATCCAAGTACAGCCGGCGCATCGCCTAAAAACGACCTCTACGTCCTCACACCGACCCATGACTCTTCAGACCGGGCCAAAAAACATGATCAAAAAAATAAAGTTGCTTACTTTGGTGATACCCCAAAATTTCCTGATAATTCAGCCGATTATGATGCTCACATTGATTCAGAACGAAATATTCACTACTCGGCAGCAACAGTTGCAGGCGAACATTTAGGGAAAAAGATATGGGTTCATGATCCTCAAAATAGGAGTGTAACTACGGTTGAACAAATACTCGTCCATGAGGTCCAACACGATGCTGATCGACATGATGAAGAACCTGGACACGACGAAGACTATAAATCCCCAGAAGAAAGTTGGAATCGTTATAAAACTGAATTTCGAGCTTATTGGGTGGATGGGCAACTAAGTGGACTTAGTGCAAGTAGTGGAACAGCTACAAAACCTGAATTTGACAACAGACGTCAAGAAAGCATATTTGACCATATGTACAACAGTACAGTTTATGGCGTATGGCTAAAACCAAACTATGACGACAATACCGAAGTTTATGGTGATAAATTTAAAGACCTAGTACATGCATATATCAAGCCTGAAGGTGTTAACCTGATAAATTCCCCAAGAATCGATGATTTCTTCAGGAAGCTTGAGAACTGCACCAAATCGAATACAGATTTGACGGCATCCCCTCTCAAGGAATTGGAAACAGCCGCCAATACCCTTGATGCTGATGACCGGAATTATATAAATACGACAGACGCATTGCGTTTACAAGAAATGGCAAAAGATCATCTCAGTGACACAGTTTTGGCCCATATTGCTACCATCGTCAATGGGGGGACATTACCGGGCTGGGCGAATGTGAACATTTCAGAAGCACGTGAGGCAATCAAGAAAGCTGGAGAAGGTTGGGGCACAGATGAAGGTGCAATATATGATGCTATCGCTAATACCACCCCTGCCGAACGAGCCGCGATGAAACAAGATCCGACAATTAGACAGGTGCTTCATGAAGAATTATCGGGGCATGATCTATGGAAAGCTCAACTGATGCTCGAATTCGGCGCCGAAAACCAATGGCCTCAATCAATAAAAGCTATCTGGGAGGCTACCAAAGGTGCAGGCACTGATGAAAAACAAATCCGTTCTGCTCTTGAAAAACTAACCCGCCCACAGGTGGAGGCTATTGCCAGAGTAGAAGGGCTACAGGATATGATGAAAGACGAACTATCAGGGCTTGATAAAAAAACAGTTGATGAATTACTAAAAGGTGAATACGCCGACGCGATAAAGAATCATCAACAAGATATGACGGCGATTAGTACAATTATTCAAGCAGGCTTAACGGATCCTGATGCCAATAAGCAAAAAATATTCAATAATTTGAACAACCCAAGCAAATCACTTATCCATGCTATGACCAAAACGCATAACTCTGCTGAGCGGGTACAAGAAGAGAACAAGACCGGAACGGATGCCTTTTTCGGCGCAGATACCGCATATCCTGCCGCTAATGGGAACTATGACTCGATGCAGACTGCAAATAATGGTATTCGCTTTACAGTAGTTGGAACGCCTTCGGAAACTGAAGGTATCAATCTTTACATCTATGAAGCACGTAATATGTCGGGGCCTGACTTACGGGCAATTTTAGAACAATTTGGCCAAACCCTACCATAATTCCGTTTAGTCGAACCAATAACCGTCACGATGAAAGACTTTTTAATAAATTTTTCAATTGCATTCAACTATACTTCTTTAATTCTGGTAATTGGCTTTTTTGCCGTAGGGTGTAATAACCTAACAATACCTCAGGAAGTTTTATCACCCACAAGAGGTGTAGGTAATATGATAATAAATCCCTCTTTACAATTGCCAAGTAGTAGAAACACCGTTCTTTTAGATACGGTGAATAACGGTTTTCAAGTTTATACCTTGCCCGACCTGCAGCTGCTTTTCTCTCGTGATTCATATGAAAATGTGCAAAATTTTTTCTTATCCGGGTCAGGTGCAATTGTAGGAGTTTTGACAATTAATGATGAATTAGAACTATTTAGTCAAACTTCGTCAACGCAATATCAACTCCCTTACTCAATTTCTGCAATTCGAAGTCTGGTAGTTTCTGATACGGCCGATAAAGTTGCCATGCTGGTAGTCGATATTCAAAACGGTCAACTCGGTAACGGCCGTTTAGAAATTTGGTCACTTCCATTCGGCGAACAACCGCTTTCTACGTTGTCAATTCCACTTTTCGATTTTGGATTTATT
>QQUD01000023.1 GCA_008501785.1 Chloroflexota bacterium | reverse complement strand
AAAATCCACATACAAAACCAATGGGGATACAGGCCATCGAAAAATATAACCAAATTGAGCTTGAGTTAGGATTGTGCCCTAAATAATAATCGCTGACTCCCATGATCAAAAAGGATATTCCTAGAAACGGAGAGACATAGTACCAAAAACGGGCAACACCAAAAGCTATTGAAGTAGATGATGTCTGGAAATACCACGTTTTCTTCGACCCAAATCGACCAAATGCCCAAATAAGTAATGGTATAACAGCAATAATCGATGCTCGCAGCACGCTTTCAATTAATCCCGTTGGAATCAATATTTCCTCGGCCATATTCAACCAAAATACATCCGTATATAAAAAACCTCCCGGAGGTGCAGGGCATATATGCCACACCTTCGGGAGGTTAAAAAACTAATCAGTCAGTGTCCGATTATCTATTTTTCATGGCAGCGTGTGCAGCAGCCAAACGTGCAATCGGTACACGGAACGGTGAACAAGATACGTAGTTCAAGCCCAAGTTGTGGCAAATCTCGATACTTTCGGGGTCGCCACCGTGCTCACCACAAATACCTACTTCCAGGTCTGGTCGAGCAGAACGGCCGTCTTCTACAGCAATACCCATCAACTTAGCAACACCATTAGCATCAATCGTGGCAAACGGATTACGCTTCAAGATACCTTTTTGGATGTACTCCATCAAGAAACCAGATTCTGCATCGTCACGGGAGATACCGAAGGTGGTCTGGGTCAAGTCGTTGGTACCGAATGAGAAGAATTGAGCAACCTCAGCAATTTCATCTGCGGTCAAAGCAGCACGCGGAATCTCAATCATCGTACCGAACTTGTACTTAACTTCGCATTCCGTCTCTTCCATAACTTCTTTCGCCACAGCTTCGAGTGCAGATTGCTGTACTTTCAGCTCATTTACGTGTGAAGTCAACGGAATCATGACCTCTGGATGTACGTCAACACCATCTTGAGCAACTGCACAGGCAGCTTCAAAGATTGCGCGAACTTGCATCTTGGTCAGTTCAGGAATGAGGATTCCAAGGCGAACACCACGCGTACCGAGCATCGGATTCATTTCGTGCAATGCTTCAACGCGTTCCAGGTAATCTGATTTAATACGAATTTCAGCTAAAGCTTCGTCGATTTCGCTGATGGTGTGGTAATGCTGCAAACGAACTTTCAGATCAGCCAAAGAAGCAACCAATTCTTCGTATGCTGGCAAGAACTCATGCAGCGGCGGGTCGATCAAACGAATGATAACCGGGTATCCGTCCATCGCACGGAACAAGCCTTCGAAATCAGCACGCTGCATCGGCAGCAAGGCGTCAATGGCTTCATTACGTTCGTAGTGGTATTTAGCCATAATCATCTTCTGCACAATTGGCATCCGTTCTGGCTCAAAGAACATGTGCTCGGTACGGCAGAGGCCGATACCACTTGCGCCATATTCACGGGCACGTTCAGCATCTTGCGGGTAGTCTGCATTGGCCCAAACGTCCAGTGTCCGAATTTCGTCTGCCCAGCTCAACAGTTTGAGCAGATGAGGGTTCTTCATGTCAGGCACAACCGTTTCCAATTGACCCTGATAAACTTTACCAATTGTCCCGTCAACGGAAATCCATTCGCCTTCTTTAATAATCAGTTCGTCGCCATCTTCGCCAATCTTCATTTCACGAGCAACGAGGTCGATTTCTAGTTCAAGTACACCCACAACGGCTGGTTTACCAAATTGACGAGCGACCAAAGCAGCATGGCTTGTACGACCACCACGGCTGGTGAGAATACCTTCAGCAGCAAGCATACCATGTACGTCGTCTGGTTTCGTTTCTGGACGAACCATGATCACTTTACGGCCGTCTTTCTTAGCCCACTCTTCTGCGGTATCGGCATCAAAGGCAACCATACCCACAGCAGCACCTGGAGAAACGTTCAAACCTTCAGCAAATGGTTTGGTAGCTTTCAGCACTGCGCTGTCAAATTGTGGATGGAGGAAAAAGTCTACTTGGTCAGGACGAACGCGGCTAACGGCCGTTTCTTTGCTAATTAAACCTTCTTCAACCATATCGACAGCAATACGAACCTCAGCTTGTGCTGTTCGTTTACCGTCACGCGTTTGCAGCAGCCACAATTTACCTTCTTCAACGGTAAATTCCATGTCCTGCATGTTTTTGTAATGTTTTTCCAGTTTCTTACCAATGTCAACAAACTCTTTGAAAACAGCTGGATTGTCTATGCCCATGTCACTAACTGGCTGCGTGATGCGGATACCAGCAACAACGTCTTCACCCTGAGCATTTAACAGGTAATCGCCTTCAATTTCCGGTTCGCCAGTGGAAGCGTTACGAGTCATGGCTACACCGGTGGAGGAGGTGTCGCCCATGTTACCGAAGACCATCGTTTGGATGTTAACGGCCGTTCCCAAATCGTGTGCAATATTTGCAGCATTGCGGTAGTCAAAAGCACGTTTACCATTCCAGGACTTAAAGACAGCTTCCGTTGCCAGCTTCAACTGTGACATCGGATCGGTTGGGAAATCAGATTTGACGTAAGTCTTATAGATTTCTTTAAACCGGTTGGTAACTGCCATCCAATCTTCAGCAGACATGTCAGAGTCAGACTCTACGCCAGCTTTCGTGCGACGGGCAGAAATAACAGCTTCAAACAATTCATCATGAACGCCCATGACCACGCTACCAAACATCTGTACCAGACGGCGGTAAGAGTCATAAACGAAACGAGCATCGCCCATCTTGGCAACCATACCTTCAGCAACTTCGTCATTCATACCGAGGTTCAGAATGGTGTCCATCATACCGGGCATAGAGAATTTTGCGCCAGAGCGGCAGGAGACCAACAGCGGATTGCTTGGATCGCCAAATTTTTTCCCGGTCGCTTCTTCGGTCGCTTTTACAGCAGCCAAAATTTCATCCCACATACCTTCTGGGAAATTCTCGCCTGCTGCCAAGTAGTCATTACAACCTTCAGTAGATACTGTAAATCCAGGAGGTACTGGAACGCCCAAACGGGTCATATCGGCCAAGTTGGCCCCTTTACCACCTAACAAACCACGTACAGCATCCCAGCTGCCTTTGGTCTCTTCTGCTTGATCAACTTCATTAAAAAGATATACGTATTTCATAGCTTCCTTTTTATGTCCATTCGTAGATGGATCTGCAACTCCCTTGGTGGGAGCTGGAGACAAATTAGATGTCATTAAATTTCCTCCTGACGCCAATTGGCTCAATTTGGATTTTTTAAGTAGATGATTGATTCTTTCATGTCGCTCTTCAAAAAAACACAAGAATCAATTGAGTGCATTGGGAATTACACTGCCCATCATTTTACGGGTGGTCCGAAAGGGTCCCTAGTGACATTTCACATACGTACCAATGACAAACCTCATAAAACTAGTGTTCCGACCAACAAATATTGACGGATAACACATCTGAACGGAACACTTAAACTGAAACCATTTGCGCACGTTTTATCCGTCAAAAGATGTTGGTTTCAGTACTAGTGTTCCGACCAACAAATATTGACGGATAGCACATTGCGCCGGAACACTTAAACTGAAACCATTCGCAAACATTTTACCCGACAAAAGATGTGGGTTTCAGTACTAGTGTTCCGACCAACAAATATTGACGGATAGCACATTGCGCCGGAACACTTAAACTGAAACCATTCGCAAACATTTTACCCGACAAAAGATGTGGGTTTCAGTACTAGTACCTCAACTTTATGATTTTGTAGGGTGAATTGGCAATTCGCCCAGAGTGGCGATTTATCAAATCGCCCTACATTTTTAGAAAGTTACGGTACTAGTGTTCCGACAAACAAATTTTGACGGGTAAACAGTCAAGTCGGAACACTTAAACTGAAGCAATTTGCGACAATTCTACCCGTCAAAAGATGTTTGCTTCAGTACTAGTATACAAAACCATTAATTGCCATTGCGTGTCTGAAGCGAATCATTAAAATAGATGATTGTGCATAAATGAACAAATTTTCCGAGGAGGTAATGATCGATGGACCCAATTGGACTTATCTTTTTTGCTCTAATTGCGCTGCTGGTAATCGCAGCTGTTGTATTGCCACAAGTTGAACGCAGCAGAAATCAGAAATAAAGAAGCTTAATGATAGCAAAACGCTGGATATGGATAACGGCCGTTTTCCCCTTCGTCCTCTTCACCTGCCTGGTAGCCATTTTGCAGCAACATCAACCCGCTGCCGCCACCCTCCCCGACGGCGCTTTTGTGGTACGCATTTATTACGACCAAATAGAACAAATCGATCTATTAGTAGAATTCGATTTATGGGAATTCAACAATCTCGAAGAACAATACGTGCTGGTTGCTGTCGATCAAGCAGCCTATGCCAGGCTAATCGCTGCTGGGTGGCGCATCGAAATTGATAACGACACATCACTTCAACAACATCAGGTGCTTTCATCTGCTGATTTTTTTTATGGCTATCGCACAACCGATGAAATTTATACCGATTTGCAAAATCTGACAGATCGTCACCCCACTTTAAGCGAACGATTCGTTTATGGGCACAGCTATTGCAAACAAGAAGGCGGTTGTACCACACCAGGCAGCAATTTTAACCCCGGATTTGACTTGCAAGCGATTCGAATTACAAATGAAGCGATTGGTGGCACATCCACTCTTTCTGGCACAACCATCATTTCTGGCACAAAGCCTGTCTTCTTTTTAATGGCAAACATTCATGCTCGCGAAATTACGACACCTGAACTAGCCATGCGTATGGCTGAATGGTTGCTTGATGGCTATGGTACGAATCCTGAAGCTACCTGGCTAGTAGATTGGCATGAAGTGTGGATCGTGCCCATTGTCAATCCAGATGGGCATTGGCTGGTTGAACTAGGCATGGATTATGGGGGCAATCCCCTTTACCATCGCAAAAACAGCAATCGCAGCCACGGCTGCACAGTATGGCCTTCTCGTGCCTACAGCCAATTTGGTGTTGATCTCAATCGCAATCACAGCTTTGCTTGGGGTGGCGCCAGCACCAGCACCGCATCGTGCAATCCTTTATTTCGAGGTCCGTCTGCAGCATCTGAGCCAGAGGTTGCCCAATTGCAAACGCTGGTAACGAGTTTGATACCTGACCAACGCGGCCCGAACCTCACCGACGCAGCACCAGAAAACACAACGGGCATTTTTATAACGATGCATAGCTATAGCGAACTGGTCCTGTGGCCATGGGGACACACATCAGTAGATGCGCCCAACCGCACTGGGCTGCAAGCCATCGGAGATAAGCTGGCTGCATTGAATGGATACACATCTTGTTCACCAACAACTTGTTTGTATGCCGCCAGCGGCACGAGTGACGATTGGGCATATGGTGAACTGGGCGTTCCTGCTTTTACGTTTGAGGTTGGCACCCAATTTTTGCCCCCCTATAATGAAATTGACGCCATACAGTGGCCAGATAACGGACCAGCACTGCAATATGCCGCTAAAATTGCCCGTAATCCATACCAACTTGTGCGAGGACCAGCGGTGTTGACAGTGACAACGGCCGTTTCCAGCACAACACATCTCACAGT
>QQUD01000979.1 GCA_008501785.1 Chloroflexota bacterium | reverse complement strand
ATGTTGTTCGAGAAACGCGGCGGTGGCTTCCAAGGATGGACTAAATTCACCAATCAATTCATCCCAATTCTCCTGATTAAGGGCATGCATCGCCCTCCGCACAAATGCCTTGTTCTTTTCAATATCACTCATGGAATTTCTCCATTGATAGCTGTCGGCATTCAGCTATCAGGTATCACCTATATTCTTTTCTGTGATTATTTAGATTGGACCACTTTTCTGAAAAAAGAGGGTAAATTGGTCCAATCTCCCCAGGACCTGAATCGGTACTTTTTTCATCAATGAGGAATAACAATGTTGAGAACATGATAACATGACGCTCTCAAGAACTCAATGGGGGTACTCGTATACATCAGTCTAATATCCATTTCGCTATTCAAATGCTTCACCCAAATTCTGAACGGTTTCAAATCTTCGGTTCCACCTTATTTCAATACACCCACTCAATAAATTAATAAACGCATTCACCCGTCTATTCTTTCGTTTATTTTGAATATTCCTTATACTACAAAATATCATTGAATAAAAGGGGCTGTTTATGCTAATATATTCACATGCTACAGAGCTAGATGAGATCGATATTGTCATTTTGCAGGAGGTGCAGCAAAACGGCCGTATCAGTAACGTCGAACTGGCTCAAAAAATCAATCTGTCACCACCCGCGACGCACACCCGCGTCAAAAGGCTATCCGAAAAAGGATACATCCGCGAATTCGTTGCACTACTCGATCAGGAGAAAGTTGGCTACGAAATGACCTGTTTCATCCGCATTAACCTGGAAATGCATCAAAGTGAAGCCTTAAAAAACTTCCGCACCGCCATCGTCGATATGCCCGAAGTGCTTGAGTGTCATCATGTCACTGGTGAATTCGATTATCTGCTAAAAGTAATCGTACGCACACGCAAAGAGCTAGAACAATTCATTGTCAACCGGCTCACACCCATCTCAGGCGTCGGCCATATTTACACCAGTCTGGTTTTATCCACCATCAAAACCACAACAACTTTACCCCTACAACCCATTGGAGGTTAATTTATGCAAAACTAGTGCCAGATAGTGCAAAATCTAAAACACCATCTGGGAGTCAAAACCAAACCACACAACCAAATACCCCATCGCGGCTTCGCCTTCAATCTTTAAACATCGTTTTCATAAATAGCTTCCCACTGCTAAATCTGAAAACTCACCGCAAAGACCGCCGAGGAAACAGAGACGTTCATCCCTTCTTCCTTTGCCCTTTGTCCCTTTGCACCTTTGCGTTAATTTCTTTCAAGGAGTTACCCTATGATCCCAACCCGCATGAAAGCATTTTTACAAGAAGTCTTGCCCGAACAAACCTTGCAAAATCGCCTGGAAAAGGACGGTTCTGCACGCTACCTGGAATTTAGCCCCCTGGACGTTGACCGTTTGAAACGGCTCAGTATCGAAGTTGATAAATTAGGCCCCCACCTCGTTGTCTGCATGTGGGACGAAGAGTCGCCGTTGGAAATTGGTGGCTATCTGGTCGTAGACAACATGGCAATGGGACGGCCCTCAATGGGCGGCATTCGCATGTTGCCCACCGTCACCCCCGCCGCCATTCACAACCTGGCTCGCGGCATGACCCTCAAAAACGCCGCCGCCGATCTGCCTTACGGTGGCGGCAAAAGCGGCATTGTTCGCCCAGACCGCGACCTGACTCCCACAGAACACACCGAGATCATTCGCGGATTTGCCCACCTCATCAGCCGGTACCGCGACATTTACCTGCCAGGACCCGATGTTGGCACCAATGACCAGGATTTGCGCACCATTGCCATCGAAAACGGGCTGAACAATGCGCTGTCAAAAACGGCCGATATGGGTGGCAACCGCATCGATCAGTTGGGTGGCGCAGCTCAAAGCGTCGTTGTCGCCATCGATACCCTGCTCGAAGAGATGCCCAAACTGCGCAGCCTACCCCAATTCGCCAATCTGCACGTCCCAGACCGGCAGGATTTGACGGTTCTCATTCAAGGATTTGGCGCAGTCGGCACCCATGTTGCCCGTATTCTCACCAACTCGGCTTCCGACCAGCAGCCACGCATCACGGGCATTAGCGACGCCACTGGCTACATTTTCAACAAAGATAGCCTCCCCGTGTCAGACTTGATGCAAATGCAGTGTGAACAGGGTGTCGTCGCTCAACCCTATTTCCAAGAACGGCTAAAAGGCGTGAAACAGGGTGATACTAAATTCTCAAACAACAGCGATGACCTGCTGCGAGAATCTGCGTTTTGTCTGGTGCCAGCGGCTCCCATCGCCAACTACCTCGATGTTGATGAAAGCAGCCATCCTTCAATGACCATCAACCGCATGGGCGACTGGGCCATGATTGTCGAAGGGGCCAACACCTACTCACCCGACCCAGCACGACGCGCTGCCCGTGCCCGCATGGAGCGCAGCGTCTACTGGCAAAAAGGCGTGCTCATCGCTACCGACTTCCTCGTCAACTCTGGCGGCGTCATCTTTGCCGCTCAAGAACATCTGATTAAAGCCCCCGATCACCTAAAAATCCCAGATGAAATGCTGGGAAACAAAGAAGCCGTCGATCAATGGCTGGCAGCACATGCAGATGATTTCGCGGCGCTGGCTGAAAAACGGCGCATCGCTGGCGAAGCATGGGTACAGCGCGTGATTCGTCGCAACATGAAGGAGCTTGTTTCTCTTCTGGTAGCAGACCCCGATCTACTGCCCTGCGAAGCAGCCGAACAAATCGGCATCAATCGCATCAAAGCCAGCGAAAGTGACCGCACAGTTGCCGACGTGATGGCTTCGATTCCGATCATCCAGGAAACAGAAACCATCCGCGAAGCAGCTAAAACACTTATCGCTGAAAAAGGTGATTTGCTGGCTGTTGTTTCCAACCAAAATGAGCTGACCGGTGTTGTCACGGCCTGGAATGTGACCCAGGCAGCCGCAACCGGTCGCCCTGAAGATGCGCCCATATCTGACATCATGACCCGAGAAGTGATTGCGGCCTGTCTTGATGAAACTATTTTGGATGTGCTGCGCAAGTTGGAGTATTACGAAATTTCCGCCATGCCTGTTGTCACAGAGCATGGCGTAACCGGCGTCATCAGCAGTGACATTCTGGCACAGCGAACGCTTTACCGTTTATTGTTGGCCCAAAATTAAGGAGCGAGGAGCGCGGGATGTAATTTGCAATTACATCCCGTTCTCCAAGAGGAAAAAATATGTCTACACGCAAGAAAATTACGTTAAACACTTTGTTTCAAAAAGTAGCGAAGAAGGAGCAGATTTCATGGCTCACCGGCTATGATTACCCGACGGCTCATTTTCAGGAGGAAGCTGGCATCGACATGATTTTGGTTGGCGACAGCCTGGGAATGACGATGCTGGGGTATGACAGCACGCTGCCGGTGACAATGGATGACATGATTCGGCACACGGCGGCAGTACGGCGTGGCGCACCAACTGCATTTGTGATTGGCGATATGCCGTATATGAGCTATCAGCCTAGTGTGGAAACGGCCGTTCGCAACGCAGGCCGCTTCATGGCCGAAACAGCCTGTGATGCCATCAAGCTCGAAGGTGGTGCAGAAATGGCAAATCGCATCAGTGGCATCGTCGCCGCTGGCATTCCCGCCATCGGCCACCTGGGATTGACACCACAAAGCGCAAGCGCCCTTGGCGGCTTCCGGTTGCAGGGCAAAAACGCACTACAAGCCAAGAAAATCATCGACGATGCGAAGGCACTGGAAGAAGCCGGTGCATTCGCCATTTTACTGGAGCTGGTGCCAGATCGCGTCTGCCAACTCATCACCGAACGCGCCGAAAACTGCATCATCATGAGCCTCGGTTCTGGCCCCCACGCCCACGGGCAACTGCTCATTTACCATGACCTGTTCGGCCTCTACCCCAAATTCACCCCACGCATGGCCAAAGTCTACGGCAACGCAGGCGAAGTCATTTGCAACGGTGTCAAGGAGTATGTGGAGGAAGTCACCAAAGGCCAATTCCCGCAGCCAGAAAATTATTTTGGCATGAAAGATGCGGAGTATGATGAGTTAGTAGCGTTGTTAGATTAAGAATCATAGTCCATAAACCGTGAGCTGTAATCCTTCATCGATTAACGGACTATGGACTACAGACGACGGACTACAGACGACAGTCCAAATGGAGTTTGAAAATGAAAGACCAATTACGACAAAAATTACAGATTTCTTCAGATCGGTTAGATGCATTGAATGGGGTTTTGTTGAATGCGGATATGCGTGTGATTGATGACTTTTTGGATGTGGTGGTGAAGTATGGCACACCAGAAGAGATTAATGCCAAGGCAGCGGCTGCACGAGAATTACCTGCACTACGCCAAAAAGTGGAAGAGACGCATCCCGAATATCTGGCAGACCTGGATTGGTTGATTGAACAACGAGATTCGGGCGCATTCATTAGCGTGGATGAATACAAACACAAGGTGCTAGGCGACAAAGCCAAGTCGATGACGTTTCAGGATGATTTTGCAGTGACGTTGGAGGTGAGTGCAGCGCAGTATTTTCCGTGGTTGATAACGGCCGTTAAACGAGCCATCAAAACCCGTGACCTGCTGCCCGGGCGCTTCATCCGCGTGCGCAAAATGAAAGAGCAAGAGCTTGACGGCGATTTACCCGCCTTTGCTGCCGCCATGAACATCATCGGAGCCAGCTACGTCGAGACATTAGACACCAAAGGCACCGACGGCTCCAATGTGCATCTGGGCGGACCCGAAACGATTACGGGCTACTTTGGCGGCGTCGGCCAACCCAATGGACACGCATTGAAATGGCTCGATGAATTCCTCTACTACTACACCAATTACGGCGTACGCCAGGTGCTCAACATCAATCCCGGCACCGTGCTGCTCGGCTATCTGCTGCACCGTATTGGGGTAGACATTGAGTTCAAGATTTCAGTATTCATGGGCAACGACAACCCCTACGCGGCACTGTGGACGCTGCTTGGCGCCAAACTGTTTGCTCGCGACGATGGCACATCACCGCTGATTGGCTTCAACTGGAGCAATTCGGTGAACAACGAAAGCATGGAAATCACCGCCCAATTCCGCAAAGAATTAGGCTTTGAAGACGTGGTTCGTTTCGAACATCATATTACCGAAACATATAAAAGCATTGTGCGTCAACCCTACAACCGGCGTGATGAATTGGTAGAGATTGCCGATCACGTCGCCAATATTTCTGCCAAACATGAAGGGGGTGACCCAGAAATCGACCAAACGCGCCCCCATCCGTCAGACATCCTCGACTACTTCCGCGACAAAACAGAGGTGATTGATTCGGGCGACTGGGATTGCCTGGAACAAAACTTCCTCGATAAGCTTGATGCAACGAGCAAAACAGCCTGGGCATTGACCGAAAATGGTTTATCCTTCATTGCTGCTCAGAATTTACACCAATAGCATCATCACAGAATGGTCCAATCACTGAGATTGGACCATTCTATTTGTTTCTCAAGCCAGTTTTGTTATCATTGTGCTAGGACAACCAGCACAATGAGTCAATCTTTAATTCATCTTTACGAACAAATTGCCGAATCCATCAGAGTGCGTATTGCGCTCGGCGAATTAAAGCCGGGCGACAAACTACCAACTGTACGCGCCCTGGCCCAGCAGTGGACCTGCACAACCAGCACCGTAAGTCGTGCCTACGCCATGCTTGCCGAAGAAGGCCTGACAACTGGACAGCAGGGCAGCGGCACACGTGTTGCCGAAAATCCGCTGCCGGGAACGAAACCGATGCTGCAATGGGCACGGTTGCTCAATCAGGCAGAGCGTTTCATTTTAGATGCAGTCACACAAGGGCATGAACCGGAACAGATTCAAACGGCCGTTTCGGTCGCCCTCGCCCGCTGGCAAACCCTGCAAGAATCCATCATCCCCGAACCAATCGAAACACAAACACCCACCCCACTGCGTTTTGTCGGCAGCCATGACTTGACGATGGACCTGCTAGCGCGACACCTCAGCAAAGCCAACGCTCAGGCGCCACTTGACCTTAAATTTCAAGGCAGCTTAGGGGGACTAATCGCATTGGCACGCGGCACGGCCGATTTCGCTGGCGTGCATCTCTACGATCAAGCCACCGACAGCTACAACCGCCCATTTGTCGAACGCATCCTACCTGGACAGCGTGTGGCGCTGGTCACACTTGCTTATCGTGATTTGGGTCTCATTTTACCTCCTGGCAATCCGCAGCAAATTACGAGCTTACATGATTTAACAAAATCAGGCGTGACGTGGGTGAATCGACAGGCAGGCAGCGGGACTCGTGTATGGCTTGATGTTCAACTTAATCAACACAATATTTCTACCGATATGATTGATGGCTATGCGCAGGAAAAATCAACTCATTTGCATGTAGCACAAGCAATTCAATCAGGAACTGCCACTGCAGGGCTGGGAATTTATGCAGCAGCCGCTGCTTACAGCCTTGATTTTATTTCGTTAACTCAAGAAATTTACCAGCTGGTGATTTTAGAGAAGGTGTGGGAAACGGCCGTTTGCCAATCCCTCATTACCATCATCAACTCAGATCCGTTTAAAAAGTCTGTTAACACCCTCGGCGGTTACGATACCATCGCCACGGGCGCATTATTTTGGATAGACCCGTAGGGCGATTTTGAAAATCGCCCTACAAAAAAGAGGAGAAAACAAAAACACCATGAAAAAATGGAGCCTATTCCTAATCTTAATCATGTTGCTTACCGCTTGTGGGGGTAACGCCACTGAGCCAGCCGCAGCCCCTGCAGAAGATAACGCTACAAGTGGGGAAGTCGTCCTCGAAGCAGAACCGGCGGCAGAAGAAGCCGAACCTGTCGACGAAGAGCCTGTTGCAGAAGAATCTGTAGCAGAAGCTGAAGGTCAACGACTGATTTTAGCGACCACGACCAGCACGAACGATTCCGGTTTGCTGGACTTCATCCTGCCAGATTTTGAAACAAAAACAGGTATTCAAGTTGATGTGGTGGCTGTTGGCACCGGGCAAGCATTGGCACTGGGCGAAAACGGCGACGCCGACGTGCTGCTTGTTCATGCGCGTGGTCGCGAAGATGCGTTTATGGATGCAGGACACGGAAGCCGTCGTGAAGACGTGATGTACAACGACTTTGTCATCGTTGGACCCGCAGACGATCCCGCAGGCATTCGCGGTAAAAACAAGGTAACTCGTGCACTGGAAGAAGTGATGGCAGCCGAAGTCGCCTTTGTCTCACGCGGCGACGACTCCGGCACACATACCAAAGAAAAAAACCTGTGGGCTGAAGCTGGCCTCGAACCATCGGGGGATTGGTACATTGCAGCCGGACAAGGGATGGGTGCTGTGTTAACAATGGCTAATGAGCTGCAAGCTTACACCATGAGCGACCGCGCCACCTATCTAGCACGCACACTCACCGGCACCGCGCTAGAAATCCTCGTCGAAGGCGATGCTATCCTTTTCAATCCGTATGGCGTGATGGCTGTGAACCCTGACAAAGGCGACCACATTCAAAACGAGCTGGCAAACCAGTTCATTGACTGGCTCATTTCTGTAGAAACGCAGGAAATGATCAGCCAATTTGGCATCGAGGAATTTGGTTCACCCCTGTTTACCCCAGATTCAGCAGCGTGGCATGCAGCCAATGGCGCAGAAGCAAGCGAAGAGCCAGCCGCAGCAGAAACTGAAATGGCAGAGGGTGCAATTGCTTTAACAATCACTGGTATGGTGAAAAACGAACAGGCATGGACAGAAGTAGAAGTTCATGCCATGGACACGATTGATGCAGAAGGTGTTAATAGTAAGGGCGAAGCCGACACCTACACAGGGGTTCCCGTCAACAGCCTGCTTGCCTTGGCAAATGTAAAGAATAAAGCAACGGCCGTTACTTTCATCACTGCCAGCGGCGAATCAGTAGAAATGACTCTCACCGACCTGGAAGGATGCGCTAACTGCATCCTCTCCTTCCGCAATCAGGGCGGATTTACGACCACATTCCCTGGGTTTGATGACCTGCCGCGTTTGCGGGAAGTTGTTGAGATTGTTGTGAAGTAATGTTGTCAGACCCTAAGGGTTTAAGAAAACCCTTAGGGTCTATAGTGAAAACCAAATGATTTACATCGGCATAGACGACACCGACATGCTCGACACGCGTGGGACCGGCCATCTGGCGCGACAAATCGCGGCAGAGTTGGCCACTGATTACTCGCTGTTGGGTGTCACGCGCCACCAGCTTTCCTCAGACCCGCGTGTGCCTTGTACGCACAAAAATAGCAGTGCTGTCATCCATTTAGATGCACCGGCTGATGCTGTACAGCAAATCATGAAGCGGGTAGAAAAATTGATGCACAATGAATTTGTGCCAGGGAGCGATCCGGGTCTGTGTGTAACGGCCGTTGTGCCAAAAGCCATTACCCAATTCGGACTAAAAGCAAAAAAAACATTCGTGTTCCAGAGTGAGGCACGCGTGTTGGCAAATGCTCATGGTCTGCTACTCAAAGGTCTAGGAGGGACTGAAGATGGGGTGATTGGTGCATTGGCTGCTGTGGGTCTGGCGGCAGGTGGCAGTGACGGCCGTTACATCATCGTTGGGCGTGTGCGTGACTTGGCTGGATTGCAGCCGGTTGATGCCTTGCTCCAGGCTGGTGTTATGGCCGTTCAAACCAGTGATGGCACACCGGTGCATGATGGCATGGTATTGACCGACAAAGTACGCCCAGCAAGACGAAACGGCCGTCCTGTAGCGATTGTTCAATGGCAGGGCGATCATTGGCTGCCACTCAAACTGGATTGATCCACCATGCTTCTCCTGCACGCTGATCAAGTCGCTTATCACTATCCACAAAATGATCGTGGTGTCGGTCCGGTGTCACTGGGCGTCAATGCAGGGGAAGTGCTGTTGATTCGTGGGCCATCGGGCTGCGGCAAAAGCACATTGGCACGCTGTTTAACCGGATTTGTGCCACACCTTTATGTTGGTGACTTGCATGGGCAAGTGATGGTGGATGGGTTGGATACGGCCGTTACTCCCCTCTGGCAGCTCACCGAACAGGTCGGACTCCTGTTCCAAAACCCCGCTAATCAAATGCTCACCGACAGCGTTGAAAATGAAATCTTGTTTGGCCTGGAAAACATGGGGCTGTCTCGCACCAATATGGGCGAGCGATTAGAAATGGTTTTAGAGCAATTTAGTTTATCACAGTTGCGCCATCGTGAGCCATTAACATTGTCTGGTGGCGAACAGCAACGATTGACACTGGCGGCAGTGATGGCTCGTCAACCGCAGGTACTTGTGCTGGATGAGCCGTTTTCGATGTTGGACACAACGGCAGCAGCAGATTTAGTGGCAGATTTGGCGCGATTGGTTGAGATGGGAACGGCCGTTATCGTCTGTGAACACCGCACCAATATCCTGCATCAATTACCGAATTTGCGTGAATTAACATTGCCCGGTAAATCACCCGCGCAACAAAACATCCAATCAGCGTCGATTGAACCAAAAACAGCGTCTTTGCAGCTTAACATTGAAGGGCTGAATGTGGTGTTGGGCGGTCAGCCAGTGCTGACTGATTTCACCATGTCCGCAAATGGCGGCGAGATCGTCTCGTTAGTTGGGCGTAACGGGGTGGGTAAAACGACGCTGCTGCGTACGTTGGCCGGGATGCAGGAATATGAGGGTGAGGTGGCGGTAAACGGCCGTTTAACCCAATTCGGCCTCGTCTTCCAAAACCCCGATTTACAGCTATTTAACGCCTCGGTTCGAGATGAAATTTTATACCGGCTCCCTCAACCCGATATGCACCGCTACCACAATTTGCTGGCTGCACTAGGGCTAGAATCATACGAAACCACACCACCACTGCTGCTCAGCGAAGGCGAAAAAAAGCGACTGGCACTGGCAACCGTCCTCATGCAACAACCAGCACACGGCCTGCTGCTCGACGAACCCACCCTCGGCCAAGATGCCGTTCACAAAGCCATCCTGCAAAGCCTGCTGCGTCAAATTGCAAACAGCGGCCAAATTGTACTGATCACCACCCACGATCTCCCGCTTGCTGCCCAAGCCGACCGCATTGTGCTGCTTGGCGACAATGGCATTTTAGCAGATGGCCCACCCGAAACCGTCTTTACAGATTCGCGAGCCTGGGAACGGGCAGGGTTAGTAGTACCTGATTGGATTTTTAAAAAGGAGGAAATCCGGTTATGCAATTAGCCAAACGACGCAAACCCAAACGTGAACCCATAAAACTTGTCACAAATTCCCCCCTGCGCCGGTTTGACCCTCGTGTACGACTGGCGCTGCCGCTGTGTGCTTCACTGCTGGTAATGTTACCTGTGTCTAAGCTGATGCTGTTTTTTATTGCGTATGCAGCACTGTTTTGGTGGTCAGGACTCGCGGATATTGCGTTGCGTCAATTGTGGCGTTTAAAATGGTGGCTTCTAATTATTTTTATCGTTGATTGGATCGTTGTCGATGTAAACCTGGCGCTGCAAGTTACATTGCGGGTGATGTTGTTAGCCAGCGCGTTTATTTTTATGGTCTACACCACCACGCCAGGAGAACTTCGACTCGTCCTGGCATGGCTGCGTGTGCCATACAGGTTTGCATTTAGCTTAAGTTTGGCGTTTCAAAGCGTACATTTGTTTACAAACGAATGGCAAATGATTCAAGAGGCTCAGCAAGCACGCGGTGCGTGGGAGCCATTGCAGTGGCGTGGGTGGCGTGAGCTAATTCCACAAATTAGACAGCTTGTGGTACTGGTCGTTCCCGCAATTGTGCTCACCACAAAACGCGCCTGGACGATGACAGAAGCCGCCCACGCACGGGGGTTTGATGCCCCCCATCGACAGTCATACCGACAGTTAACAATGCAGCCGCATGATTGGCTGTTTTTGGGGATGCTGGGTGTGGGAACGGCCGTTTTCCTCCTCACACCCATCCATTTTTATTTACCATAATCTGTAGAAAAAGGATTAACAATGTCACAAAACAAACGTTTCCTTCTTGCTGGATTAATTTTGATACTTATCATAGGTATCGTAATGGGGGTTGACTTCTTGCAACGACAACAAATGGCTGACATCAACCAGATGCCAGCCGGGTTGCCGACAGCCGCACCCGGCAGCGTGCCCATCACAATCAACGGTGAGATTGTTGCTGCGTTTACCCCTGAGGTATTGGAACAATTGCCCCAAACATCATTCCAAGATGCTGAAGAAGGCAAAACACAAGAAGGGTGGATGCTTTGTGATGTGCTCAACTATTACTTGCCTGATAATTTTCTGCAAGATGAAACAAATATCATTGTCCGCAGCAATCACCGGCAAAAAGAAATCGAATTAACCTGGGCCGAAATCGACAATTCCACAAACAAAATCATGTTCGACCTTTCGGGGCGTGGCACACTTAAGCTTGTATCTTTGCTGCCTCGTTTAGACACACGTGATGAGTGGATTCAAGATACCGATGAAATAGCGATTACTACACAATGAAAACAAGATATTTCTCTACATTTCAACTTATTTTATTAGCATTATTTGCGGGACTGGTTGTCGTTGCCAAAATCGCGCTGCGGCTGCCATTGCAAACCCCAGGCCATTCTGGTGTATTTTGGATGGCGATTGTGGTTGTTGGGGCAGGAATTGTAAAAAAATCGGGGGCGGCCAGTCTCATTGGGCTAACGTCTGGCATTTTAGCAGCGTTTTTGGGAATGGGTGATTTTGGGGCGCTGAATACGTTTTTGTCGTATACGGCCGTTGGCGTTGGCACCGACTTAGCCATGCTTTTACTGCCCGATCTCGAAAATCCAGTCTCAGCAGCGATAACTGCGGCCTTTGGACACATGGGTAAATTTCTGGTGAAATGGCTGCTAGGCGTCATCACCGGTGCGCCAATTGGATTCCTCACTTTAGGGCTGCTATGGGGGATGTTGGGTTACATCGTCTTTGGTGCCCTAGGGGGTCTACTCGGCAGCCTCACACTTAAATCGCTGCGTAAAGCCGGTTTTTTTGTCTACATGGCTGAGAAGCGCTAAATCAAAACAACTTGGGAGTTTGGGATCATTGCGAATTGCGTGTTGTGTAGATTCTCTCTAATACGCAATTCGCAATTCGCAATGGTTCTTAACCTACCAGTCCACGACCCCGTGACTTTTCCGGCGTCCGCATATCCATCAGCGGGACACCAACGCCAACACACCCACCGTTCTCGTTTTCATGTTCAACCCTCCTGACAATGAAAACTGTTCTGCAAAGATTACAACGAATTTTAGGAAATAACGAATAATTCCTAAAAGAGGAACACAGAGTTACGCAGAGAGGGAGAGAAAAGCTATTTCTCCTCCTCTTCCTCTCTGCGTAACTCTGTGAATTCTCTGTGCAACTCTGTGTTCCTCTTACTCCCTCTAAAGATACGCCAAACTATCACGCACACTAATGCGAGTCGCTCGTCGTGCTGGTATCCAACTGGCTAACGTTGACAGCACGGTGATAATCACAAACCAAGTAATCGCACCTTGCGGCGTGTAATAATAAACAAATTCAATGCCCATCGCACCAGACAGCGCCGAGGTAATCACCTGACCAGCAGGGATGCTAAATGGCAGCGCAATCACCCAACTCAGTAAGCCTAAAATCAAGCCTTCGCCAATAAACAAGCGGGCAATGTCCCAAGAAGACGCACCCACCGCCCGCATCACGCCAATCTCGCGCTGGCGTTCAATCACGCTCAACGACAGCACACCACTCAACGAAATGCTGCCGACCACACCAATCACCACTGCCATCACCGCCAGCATCGTTGTAATTGAGCGGAACTGGGTATTGAAAGAATCGATAATTTCTGAAGAGGTATCTTGTCCGTTCAAAATACCGCCTGGACGTACATCAATGCCATTATCTTCATAAAGCTGGCGCAGTTCGCGAACGGCCGTTTGCTCTGCCGCCGGTGTGTCTAATTTCAACTGAATCCAAACCGAATTCGTGCGACCCACTCTGTTTTGCTCACGCAGCAGCGTTGTGCGCGGCACATGGGCCGAGTTCGTAATCAATGGGTCAAACAACAGTCCCACAACCTGCCAATCTGATTCACCCTCGGTTCCTTGATTAAACGTAATCCAATCGCCCAAACCAACACCCATTTCGTCCGCTAATTCCTGATTCAGCACAACCGCATAAGTATCATCCGCAGTCAGCCAACGCCCCGCTCGCATTTGAGGACCGTAAAGCGTCGTTTCGGCCGGTACACCAAAAGCCAACATGCCGGGATCATCGTCCGTTTCTAGTACCGATTGGGCATGAGCCGACCCGCTCCCTAAACCCCACATTTCGACAGCCTGCACATTTGGATGCTGCATCGTCAACGATTCAACTACGCTGATCCGTTCAGAATCTTGCAAACGCAGATTAATGTTGGAATTGAGGATAGAGAAAAGCAGATCGTTAAATGTGTAATTGGTCGAATCACTCACGCTCATCACCATCATGAAGATAAGGCCGCTCAGAACCAGGGTGATTTGGGTTAAAATAACACGCCATTTATTGCGAAACGTGTTGCTGATTGTCAACAGCAGCAGGCGTGAAACGCGCTTCATTTTTGCTAACAGCCTGTCCAAATAGCTCATGCTGGTAGCCAAACCATAGGTACTCACAGCTTCACGTACTGTGATGCGTGCGCCATTGATTACAGGTACGGCGGCAACGAGAAGTGGTGTCACAAGTGCAATGATGATTTGGACGAAAACGGCCGTCCACGATACCTGAAAACCACCCGCCTCTGCATTAAAGCTGTCCATCAAAAAAACATTCAACTGCCAGCCAGCCATCATCCCCAACGGCACAGCCAACAGCAGCGCCAACACACCAAACGCCAGCACATACAGCAAATAGATGCTCAAGATTTGCCATGAACTGGCCCCAATTGCCTTCATCACGCCAATCTGGTCTACCTGCTGCGAGATAATCGCGTTGATTGTGTTGTAAACCAAGAACAGGCCTAAAAATAGCGCCAACACCGCCATCACACCCAACACAAAAAAAATGCCATCCATGATGTCCTGGAAAAAATGTTTATTGGGGTCCACAATTCGGTTGCCTTGCGGGGGCAACATGCCACCGGATTCGACACCTTGCCGCTCTAACTTATCCTGAATGTCATTGGCAACAGCCACAACGTGCGATTCTTCGTAATAATCGGCTGCTGCAAAAATGCGATTGTAGCCGGTGAAGCCGAAAAGTGTTTCAAAGGTGTCTTGTGTGACAAAGAATTGGGCATTGCCGCCAAAGCTGGGGGGCTGCGCAATGGGGTCATACATACTGCCGCTGATGGTGTAGGTGCGTTCACGGCCGTTTACCTTAAACGTCACCTCTTCCCCTACGATTGCCCCAAAAGTTACGTCTGAGCCTTGACCAGCAACCACTGTGTTTCTACCCGGCAGTGTACCACTCAATAAATCTACACGCGCAAACTGTTGGTTCTCATAATCTTGCCGCACAATCACCCCAGCCGACAGCCATTCATCCCCTTCATCTAACCGCCACTCGACTGTAGAAGTCGCATACCCCTCGACTTTCTCCAACCCTTCAATCCGTTTCAATGACGACAGCGTATCGTCATCTACAGGCGGAGAAGCCCACATACCAATCATTGCTGGTGCAGAATCGCGCCACAGCTCTTCCATCCCACCAATCATCAAATTGCGGGTGGTGATGATCATGCCTAACGCAAATGCACCCATGCCAATGATCAGCACAACCTGCAAAGTGCGTGATTTACTGGTCCATAAATCTTTCCAAATTTTGTGCCGAATTACGCCCATTGTGGTACCTCCACTTTTTTATGACCATTTAAGCGATAAGTTTCTTTGCCGTTGCCATTTTGGTCGCGGTGAATATGGCCATCCACAATCTCAATCACCCTCGGCACCTGCGCCGCCAACTCTTTGTTGTGCGTCACCATCACCATCGTTTTACCTTGGGCCACCAGTTTGTTGAACAATTCAAACACAGCATCACCCGTCCGCGTATCCAAATTTCCGGTTGGCTCATCCGCCACAATCAACGGTGGGTCATTCGCCAGCGCCCGTGCAATCGCGGCTCGCTGCTGTTGACCACCAGAAACTTGACCTGGCAGCTTGTTCGCTTGATCCGCCAAATCAACACTTTCCAGCAGGTGCATCGCTCTTACTTCTCGCTCCTTCGACGTGTATTTACGAGCAAAATCCATCGGCAAAATGATGTTTTGCAGCAAACTCAACGCAGGCAGCATCTGGAAAAACTGAAAAATGATGCCCACATGTTGACTGCGCCACTTCGCCAACTCATTTTCACTCATCGTATGCACATCGCGCCCCGTCACAACCACTTCACCAGCAGACGGATGGTCAATGCCCGTAATCATATTCAACAAAGTCGATTTACCATTGCCCGACGGTCCCACAATCGTTAAAAATTCACCCTGCTTCACATCAAACGAAATCCCCTTCAGCACGGTAATTTCATCATCACCAACCGGGAATCGTTTCACAACGTTGTTAATCTCAACGATATTGCCATTATTCGAAATAGAAGTTTTTACTGTATTAAACATAGTCGCCACCAAAAGCTAAAGTTTCTAGTCGTTTTATCAATCTGTTAAAAGCTTACAAAAAAACAGGTCACAGTGAGATGTGCCACTCGTCACGCAAACAAGTCATGTTTTAAGTATGACCATTTCCAATGTGTTTTCTGTTTGATTAAGTGATCAGCAAAATGAATTAAGAAATAACAATCCGCAGATTTCACAGATTTACGCAGATTTAAGCCAGAAACAATCTGTGAAATCTGCGAAATCTGTGGTTAATAATTCTGAAAACTTTTTTCATTTTACTTAAGTGATGGTTTGTTGAATTTGCAGCAACAATTCAGCCGCTCAGGCTTCCTGAGCAGTTTGAATAGTTGCCATTGCCATATAAAACAGCTTAAAAGAAAGGGAGAGTTGTCACCTATCCACCAACTAACAATCAGCTAATAAAAAAATTTGCGGGAAAAAGCAGATACGAAAAGACGTGGGAAAACAAATTACAAACTGTGCCTTGTTAAATTTATAAAGAACTTAAGTGCACTTGGTTAGCTCTACGTTATGAGGTGTTTTTTTGTTGCAATATCTGCAAAATCAAGGGGAATTAAGGTCTGTTCGGTATGCACAAACCCTCCCGGAGGTGCAGCACCTCCGGGAGGATAAAGTTGATTACAAACGGGTCTTTAAGGTGTGCCAATCGCAATCAGCGGAGGAAAATAAACATCGAATGAATTTTGCATTTGTTTCCCAGCAAAAGCGTTAAACTGAACGCACAAGCTGTATCACAGTGGCTCGACTGAGCTTTTGCTCCCCACGTGCCAACGCATCGAGCGTTGCCAATGCCAACACCAATGGAATCCGCAAAAAATAGGAGAAAGAGCTACCCGGCAGTTCTTTGGCATACGCTTCTGCATCAACCAAATTCTTGCGAGCATAGGCATGCATCCGATCGGCCGACCAACCGTGTGGGAAAAAGTCAACACCGCGCCGCAAATCTTCGCTGCGATTGCGCAAAATGTTGACAAGCTGCAACCCTCGCCCAAATTGAATCGCAAAACCGCGATGCATTTGCAGGCCATCAAACCAACCGCCAACATCGCAAATGAGCAAACCAACGGCTCCCGCGACACTAAATGTGTAATGATCTAAATCGGCCACGGTAGAAATTTGCCAATTATTCAATGACCAAAACGCCATTCGGTTTGCCATGGCAGCAGTTGCATCCCACACACGCGGCGCAATCGAGGCTGGCGCTTGACTGGCCCATTTTGCTAATCCAAGCGTCACTTCGGGCAAATTGGCGGCATATGGCCGAAATGCGACATCAAATGCATCATTAGAAAAAGAGTCCACAAAAGTTTGAGATTGTAGTATCCAGCTTACTTTATTTAACAATTCTGCTTTTTGAGCGCCCTCCAAGTTGGGGTGGTCTTCGATTTCATCAATCGCCCGCATACACAAATAGGCAGAACCAATGGCTTCTTGCAGACCGGCGGGCAGACGGCTGATTGGAATATAAAACGTACGACTGGTTGCCTTTAAGACTTTCTTTGCATCAGAGGATAAAAACATACCAAACTTTACACGATAAGAACGGCAATGTCTACTATTTGAGTAATTGCTTTTAGTTTGATTATGTCAATATATTTTGCATGATGGCGTTGACTGCCTGGATTGCTAAAGATTCGTTACTGAGTTCGACAAACGGCCGTCCTGCAAACTCAAACTGCATTAACTCAGTATCAGCAGGCACCGTGCCAATCAGCGGAATATCTAGCTTTTCAATGCGTGCCTGCAACGCTGGCGGCATCTCGCCGGGAACGCGATTCACAATCAAACCGGTATGCTCGATGTGAATATCAAGTTCGTGCCGAAACTTGGCAATCCGTTCTGCTGCCACAATCCCCCGGTGACTGGGGTCCGACACAATAATCAAATGATGCACGTCACGCGTGGTGCGGCGGCTCAAATGCTCCATCCCCGCCTCGTTGTCAATCACTACATAACGATAATTTTTGCTAATCGCATCAATCACCTGGCGCAAATTGTGGTTGACGGCACAATAACATCCTTGTCCTTCCGGCTGACCCATTGCAATCAGATCAAACCGCTCCCCTTCAGACAGCGCCGAGCGAATCTGGTAATTTAAATAGTCATGTTTACTGACGCCACCAGCAATGGCACCCATAGCCGCACCACCTGCGGTCAGCGAATTTTTAACCTGGCTCAACAAATCTTCGCGAATGTCACCAACCGTCCACTCTAAATCAAGACCCAGCACCATATTCAAATTGCTGCTTGGGTCTGCATCAATGGCTAAGACAGCACCGGGCTGGTTCTCAACCAAATATTTAATGATCATGCCTGCGATGCTGGTTTTGCCAACGCCGCCTTTTCCAGCTAATGCAATGGTTGTTGTCATAGTTTTATGGGGATTAGGGATTGGGGATTGGGATTTGGGAGTCTCCAATCTTTAACCTCTAATCTTTCTCCTCTAATTTTTGTGCAATTGCTTCTGCTGCTATTTTTAATGCGGGAACGTAGTCGTAAACGGCCGTTCCCAACCGATCCGCTTCCTGTACCGCCAAATCCGCAGGTAAATACCCTAGAATGGGCAACCCCGGCGTGTTTTCATGCAAAAATGTGGCTTCATCCTCGTTGCGCACCTTGTTACCAACCAGCCAAATTTGTTTAAGGCCAATGTCCTGGGCTAGCTTTTTGATTTGAACGGCCGTTCCCAAACTCCTTCTCGTCGGCTCCACCACCACAATCATCGCATCCACAAAATCAACCGTGGCGCGCCCCAAATGCTCGACACCGGCATACATATCCAAAATCAACACATCATCCTTGCGAAACAGCAGATGCGTAAACAACGTTTTCAGCATCGCGCTCTCAGGGCAAATGCAGCCCGAGCCACCCAGGTCCACGGCTCCCGACTCCAACAGCCGAACCCCACGATGCACCACGCTAAACCGCTCTGGAATATCATCAACACGCGGGTTGATCGTAAAGAAGCCACCAACCGTACCCGGTTTAGCCCCAGTGCGCTCCTCAATCAGCGCATCCATCTCCGCAATCGGACTCAGCTTCTCACGCAGCTCATCCGGAAACCCCAACGCCCCCGCCAAACAAGGCGACGGGTCCGCATCAACCGCCAACACCTGCCGCCCCTGATCCGCATAAACTTGCGCCAACAGCGCAGACAAAGTTGTCTTGCCAACACCACCTTTCCCGCTAACCGCCAATTTCATTCAGGTAAAAATCCTTTTCCCGGAGACTTGACAGGTTTCAGAAGTCTGTCAAGTCTAGCTTTCACTATGTAATGTTTTCAACATTTTCATCGCATGAAGTGTAACCCACTTAGAGGGTTGTCCTAATTCTTCGAATTCAAAGAACTTTTGCATCCATCGGCCCCCTTTCGGGTGCTTTTCGCACGGCCAGCGTCCTTGATCATCTTGCTTGTCCATCACAAAGGCAAGGCACTCTTGAATTCGTGCTTCATCAGAAGAAACATAGGGAGCCAACAGTTCCAACACTTCTAAAACATCGCTGTCCCATTCGAGTGGGTATCCAAATTCGAGCCATCTCGGGCTGGGTTTACCTTTGCCATATTGATAAATGTTCGAATTGAGGAACAGTTCCACAGCTTTGCCACGGGATGCAGCAATTTGAGGTGTCATCCATTCCGCAGGAAGGTCACGATAAGCCCGCAGCACATCAACCGTTGCCCATGAACACGAGAAGGGCCTCACTTTAGACACGCAAGGCCATGCACCATCCGACTCTTGCAGCGAAACAATCCAGTTAAGCAATTTTTCTGTGCGCGGGTCGTCTCGATAGCCCCACCTGAGCATTTGCTGCAACAAAATTGCACCATGACAGGGGAGCTTCATAAAGCGTTCTTTGATTTCATAGCCATAGGCCCCATCAGGCAACAAGCCGCCATCCATCCGATATTCCATTGCCCGCTGCACATCCCCATTTCCCCGATAGCCCAGCCAGTGCAGCATGTTTAAATACCGGCTCGTGCCATGCAGCGGTCGCGGATCAGACCCCCAATACCCCGCAGGTCGCTGCCGTTTCAAAATCTTTTGAATGGGTGTTGATTGAGCAATGGCCTCCTGTGTAGCAACAACCTCTGCATCATCCTCGGGCTTATCCAAAAGCCAACGCAGCGTGAAATAACGCACGGATGGATTGGTTGCTTCCAGCAGCCATTCTGTTGCATCATCCTTGAGGAATGATTTCCAGTCAGTCATCTTAAACTCTCTGCTTCCTAATCTCATAGTAGCACGGTCAGGAGACCGGCTACAACCCGAAAAATCAAACTCTCTGCTTCAACAATTTACCGGTCAACATACTGCCAATTATCGCACATGCATCGGTTGGCAAATGATGACTGGTATTAGCGTCGAAAAGTAATTTGTACGAAGGTGGAAAATCTTCGTCTCCCATCCAACCGGCCACTAGAACCGCTACTTTTGGCAGGATTTGGAATTGGAAAGCGGCATCGGCAAATTCAACCTTGCTTCCGCCGATAGCAACGGCCGTTTCCCCAAATCCCACCACATCATTTCCAAACGCCCGCACCAATTTCTGCCCCGTGTAACCCTGAAAAGCGTTGGTGTAAAAACGGCCGTCAGGCAGCTCCGTAAACGCAATCCACAACCCAGCAGGTGACATGCCATCCGATGTGTAAAAATAGTAAGCCAGCAGAGCCTGTGTCATCATATCCAACGCTTGTCTCTTAACTGTATTACACGCCACAAAACCAGGCACCGTGACCCGTACAGGTTGACCCCACACATTCAGGTGCAGCCCCTTTTCAGTCAAAATTGCGCCGGTGTTTGTGGCGAGAACGGCCGCTTCCCGCCCCTCCAACACCCTACGCAGCTCCGCAATCCGCCCCAACAAACCAGTTTCTTTAATCATAAGCGAACTAATAGGAAGCAGATTGTCACCAATAGCGACAATCTACTTCCTAACCCTTTTTATGCAAACGACTCCTGCTGCAAATAAGCATCCGCGTAAATCACCTTATTCAACAAAATTTGCACAGTTTTCCAAATCGCTACCTGTTCCGGATCATTCATATCCACATCATCAACCGACGGCTCTTCCATAGCCTCAATCCGATCATTAATCGCCAGATACAGCTTGTTGACCGGCGTGCTGTCATCCCGCGTTTCAATCGCCTTCACCACCACTTTCAAATCTTCATCAAACGGATCCGCAATCATCATCTTCAACCCGACACCCATCAGCATCGCACAGTAAACCCGATTGATTAGCGGTCGATTCTTATGCGGCACAGCATTCGAAACATTCGACAACCCCACCGAAATCGGCGGCGGCGGGTCCCACGCAAATTGCAGCGTGCGTACCGCTTCAATCAGCTCAGGGCAAAACTCCTGACAACCAGACACCGTCAATACCAACGGATCAATAATCAAATCACTAACAGGGAAGTCGATTTCCATCGCTCGTGGAATCAGCGACTCCAACGCAATATTCACCCGATCATCAGCCGCAACCGGAATCCCGCTTTTACCCATTGTCAACGCAATCAGCCGCGCATTGTATTGTTTGGCTACCAGCGGCACTTTTTCTAACCGCTCTGCCTCAGCCGATGTAGAATTAATGATGGGTTGTGCTTTGGTCACCGCTTTCAACCCGGCTTCGATACCCAACAGATTTGTGCTATCGAAGCAAATTGGTACATCGGCCACTTCCTCAACTATCTTCACCATCCACGGGAAAACTTCCTCCCAATCCTTCTTGCGCGGCCCCAGGTTCAGGTCCAGCACATCAGCTCCGGCTTCAACCTGCCGCACTGCCAGGTCTTGAAAGAACTTGGCATCCCGCTCCCGCAGCGCAACTTTAACTTTTGGTGAAATAATATGAATGTTCTCTCCAATAACGTACATATCTTTTTCCTTTTTTTGTGATGGGGATTAGGGATTGGGGTTTAGGGACTAGATACTTCCAGCCCCCAATCCCAATCCCCCAAACCCCAAAATCAATTACTTTCTTTCTCTCTAATCGCATCAGCCACCGTCGGGAAACGGCCCATATCTGTATGAGGCAGAAAGAGCGCTGATGTGAATGCTTCATAAAATGAATTGTCGGCCGATAATTCGATATAAGTCATGCGCCCTGCAATGTCGCTGATGCGTTGCTGATCGGTCTGATTGAGCAGGGCGTGGTAGGCTCCGAGAACGGCCGTATTCCCTAAAAACTTAAACTGCTCCCACGGCTTATCCGGCAATAATCCAATCAAAATTGCCTTTTCCACATTAATAAACTTGCCAAACGAGCCACCAATCAACACCTCCTCCACCATTTCTAGTGGAATGCCGACACTATCCGCCAATACATCAATGCCTGCATAAATTGCCGCCTTCGCTCGCAACAAGTTATCAACATCAACATGCGTAATGGCAATGTCCTTCTCATGCCATGTTTCACTTGCCCAAACCACCACATATTCTGGGCCATTTTCCCCGCTGCGGACGCGCTCAGAAGGCAACTGCAAATTAAAATTGCCGCCCTTGTCAATCACACCCGTCATAAACATCTCGCCCAGCAGCGAAATTAGCGCACTACCACATAATCCACGCGGCTTACTGTCTCCGATAATGCGGATCGTCGGTTCGAATGTCGTACCGTCAATCCACACTTCTTCGATAGCGCCTCGTGTGGCTCGCATCCCATCGCCCACGCCGGCACCTTCAAACGCAGGTCCTGCCGAACATGCACAGGTAATCAACCAGTCACGACAGCCCAACACGATTTCACCATTTGTGCCGATGTCCATAAACAACGACACCAGTTCGGTATCATCTAACTTCGATGACAGCACCCCCGCCGAAATGTCAGCGCCCACGTAGCTGGCTACCCCTGGCAAACATTCAACTACGGCTTCAGGATAAATTTGCAGTCCCAATTCAGCCGCCGTTAGCGTTGGGATGTGATTAACGGCCGTTACAAACGGACTCAACCGAATACTTTCCGCCGCAATCCCCAACAACAAATGCATCATGATCGAGTTACCAGCAATAGTGGCTTTAAGAATGTCAGTTGCAGGTAGAGGATTGCGGGTTGCGGGTGCAGGGCCATTACTCGCCACTTGCGACTCACCACTCACCACTCCTTCACTCGCCACTCGCCACTCGCCACTCGCTTTCGTACACACCCGATGCACCAACGTATTCAGACTCTTCAAAACCAACTCCCGCAAGTCCTGCTGCCCATTCTTCTTGCCAGCATAGATCACACGCGAGATCACGTCTTCGCCGCGCTGGATTTGCCGGTTGTATTCAGACGCCTGCGCCACAACCTGACCGCTGATCAAATCAACCAGCCAGACCGTAGCCGTCGTCGTGCCAATATCAATGCTAATACCCCATAGTGGTGCATCAGGTGCTTCGTGGCCAGGTTTGAGTTGGATTAACCTCCCGGAGGTTTCGGAACCTCCGGGAGGTTTGCTTACGTGGAGAACGGCCGTTACCAACCACTCCCCCTCTCTTAACACCCCACCCATTCTGCGCAGCACCGGCAGCGAGACCGAAATATCAGCAATCCCCGTCGCTTTCCGAATCGCCGTTTCCAATCGGCTCCAATCATCCGTCTGATCATCCATGCTCGGCGGCGACAGTTTAATTGCCACACGTTGCAGCGATTGGTCCCGCTGTGCATCATAACCGGGCGGAACCTGCACATCCGCCACCAAACGATCCGACGTCAGGCGTCGTTCCAGCGTCTCCTGCTCCGGCACAAGGATGTTTGCATCCCCTTCCACCACCGCCTGACACGCCAGCGCATACCCATCCGCCACATCTTCATCAGACAAACGCAGCGTACTGCGCCGCCGCACAGCCCCACTCACCACCTTCACCGCACACCGGCCACACCGCCCCTGCCCACCACACGGCTCGGCAACAAAAACACCTGCCTTTGTGGCAGCATCAGTCAGCAGCGTACCAGTTGCAACTTCAACAGAACGATTGTTATCAAAAGTGACTTTGTGATTCATAAAAATTGTTGATTGTTGATTGTTGATTGTTGATTGTTAATGAACCCCATTAACAATTAACTAGTTACCAATCAACAATTAATCATTAATCCGGCAGCCTCCCCATCGCGCCCAGCACTCATTTCATACACTTATGCCCAAAATCCAAAAACATCATCGGGCAGCCACCATCAATGACGGTGATATTGTTTTCGTTGCAAACGGCCGTTGCCTTTTCCG
>QQUD01001003.1 GCA_008501785.1 Chloroflexota bacterium | reverse complement strand
GCAACAGCGCGGCGGGCTCTTTTGCGTAACCTTGTTACGGCAGAGGATCCTCGTTTGAACCTGGCTGTGATGGGACCGCCGGCTCTGTTCTCTTCCGGTTCCTCTTTTGGGCGGTCGCTTGTGTGCTTAGCGTTGGGCGAGAAGTCTGTCATCGATAAGAGCACCATGACCAATGCCATGCCGTCTGCAATGCAATGATGGAGACGGGTCATGATGGCACAGCCTTCGCCATAATTTTCAATCACGGTGACATGCCATAATGGTTTGGCAAAGTCGAGCGGGGTGCTCATGATGTCGCTCACCATCTCTTGCAAGGTGGCTTGATCACCCGGCGCTGGTAAGGCCACACGCAGCAAATGGGTATTGATGTCAAAATTGGGGTCATCTTCCCAATAGGCTGGTGTGATGGCCAGTTTGGGCTGCACAACCCGCTGCCGAAAGCGACGAAATTGCAGCATCCGGGTTTCAAGTACCTGTTTAAGTCTGTTGAAATCAATTGGTTTTTCCAAGGTAAGAATACCGGAGACCATCATGAGATTGGTGGAGTCTTCCATACCCAACCAAGCCGCATCTACACTTGAGAGAGGCTCCAAATTTCCCATCTTTCAACTCCTTTTTTTTGCCAACAGTTTGTAAGCGAATAATAAAAATGTTGTGGTTTATCCGAAGTTGGAATATCGTCGAGGTCAAAAGTTTTTTCAACGATACATAAAGTATATAACAAAATGGAAGATTCGGTAACGGGGAATTTGATGGGGAAAACGGCCGTTTCCTCATTCCCACCTTTGCCATATAATTTTTACCATTATTTTGTCGAAAAAATGAACGATTAGGAGAGCATGTATGAGCAGTGAAACCGTTTTAGATATTCGTCCGGTACAGCCAAAAGACCGGCATCCAAAAATCTTGAGCTTGTTTGAAAGTTTGGCCTCAGGTGAAACCTTTATCCTGATTAACGACCATGATCCCAAGCCGCTTTATTACCAGTTTCAGGCAGAACTAACGGGGCAATTTACCTGGGAATATTTGGAAGAAGGGCCAGAAGATTGGCGAGTGCGGATTGGTCGCAGTTAACAAATTAGTGGACGGCATTTGCAGAGGTGATAACAGCGAATATTAGGAATTAACGAATGGGGAAATCTGAAAATTCGTTGATTCCTATCATTCGTTGTCATCTCTTCTTCAGATAAACTGTGATCTCGCTGCGGTTGTGGAATAGTTGGCGTCTGCCTTCGATGGTGTACTCTTTTTTGAGAATGTTAAACGCGTGATCGAGTGCTTGCTGTCTTTTTTCACCGGGTAGCTTGAAGGTCATGATAGCTGCGCCGTCTTTGTAAAGGTATTGCGCGTAGTCAGTCATGAGGCGTGCTGAGTCGCGGGTGTCCATGCGCATGTCGTTCACAATCAGGTTGAAAGTGTCGGGGTAATCGTGCAGGTATTCTTCAGCGGTGAGGCGTAGATGGCGCACGTTTTTGTCGTTTTGGAGGGAGTTGTGCAGCCAGGCGGGGTCAACGGCCGTTACAAACTGCTCTCTCTGCCGCAATACACGCGTCCAACCACCGGGCGCGGCTCCCAAATCTAGGGCTGTGCCACGCGGGGGCAGCGTGATTTTGAAGATTTCTAATGCTTCCAACAGCTTAAACTCGGCACGGCTGATTTGCCCTTTTTCCCGTGCAAAACGACGCACACCACCTGCCCAATCTGACAAATTGTGAAGGGTCAAGGATACACCCATATATGTTTTATCTGGTGTAACTACGACGGACAAGATTTGTTCGGGTTGACGCACATCGAGTGGCGCACCGGTGGTCTTGATGATGGCATTGGATAGCGTGCGGTTGACATCAAACGGCTTGTAAGCTACATCGCCAAAGATGCGTGTTTGCACGGAGAAGGGTTGGGACGGGTCGATCAGGTCATTAAATTCGTCGGTTGCCGATTGGGCGAGAGTGGGGAGGGAAACGGCCGTTTCCACCGTCTCACTTGTCATCCACACTGGGCAAATATGCCGCACAAAAATGGGTGGATATTTGCGCCATAGCTCTGCCAGCGTGAAAAAGTCAACATCTGAATCAACTGCCCAAACACCAGGAGCCAATTCTTTTTGTAAGTGGGCTTCAGGAATCGCTTTGTGCAGTTCTTTGCCAGCTTCGTCATTAAAATCGGGATTGTTAGTTAATATAAATGCAATCATTATTCCTGATGCCGCAGCTCAATCGTTGGGCTGTCTGAATTTAATCCAACTAAATGTTCAGTTTTATTATGGTAGTAAAGTCGCCACGTTTCACGGGAGGGATGTTCAACGTGAGCAAAGTAGGAAATGCCGGTGTTTTTTGTCCACACTTCTGAGCGTCGCCAGGGGCCAATGTTGAAAACATGGTCGTAGGCTAATTCGATGACGCCGCCATGACAAACCACAACCACCGTTTCTTCACGATGTTTTTCTACTAATTCTTCCATAAAGTTACCGACACGGGCGCGAAAGTGCATGAGTGATTCGCCGCCTTCGCGACCGGGGGTGATGGAGGAAAACGGCCGTTCGCTTCCCCAAAAAGTGCCGTATTCAGGCAAATCGTTGCTGGGCCACGGCGTGTGGTCAAGCCGGTTGTTCCCAATCTCTCGAATGCGGTCGTCGTTGATGATGGGGATATTGTAATGGTTAGTGACGTAAACGGCCGTTTCCTGAGCACGTTTCATCGTACTGGCATATAGCGCATCAATTTCCTTGATTTCGTTTGGCAGCCATTTCCCTAAAGCTGCTGCCTGGATGTTTCCTAATTCAGTTAAGCCTTCGTCACTGTTGCCGCCGTCCCAATTTTTCAAATTCACATAGCTTTGGCCATGTCGAATCATGTACAAGTGCATGTAGTCTCCTTCGTCAATCGTAGGACAAAACAGCGTTTTGTCCAGTTACCATACATCAGGTCAAGACAGCGTCTTGACCTACGAGTTTTCATTCATGGTTTGCTACCCTGAGCATCCAAACAGGATTGGGCATGCCGAAGTGTGTGTCACGTTCATGAATATCTTTTCCTTTCTTGTTGTTTGAATTCTAAGCCCAACCAATTTTAGTGACAAGTTGGCACCATGAATTGCAATCGTCGTTGAAGTTTTAGCGTAAAATAGATTGGGTTGTTTTAGGGTATTTCCAGATGTGGAGATAGTCTTGAAGCAATGTTTTTGTAACCTAATTTATTTTGGTTGTTTGTATCGCCTTTGCAATTGCTTCCATCTCATTTGCCAGTAATCGTATATGTTCCAGATTCGATTGTGTCAATTGGTCTTTTAATTGTTCTAACCCATCAGCAAAGTTTTGCATGGTGTCATGGGTGGTTTGGGCCATGTCTGTTTCGCCAATTTCTAGCAGGCTGCGCCAAAGGTAAAAATGTGTGAGCAAATCGTATGCCATTGTGGGGACTGTTTTGCGTGTAGCCACTGAAAATGATTCGGCTGCATCACGAAAGTCGCCCAAACGATAGTGACTCAACCCAAGATGATAATGATGCATGGCACGATCTGGGTTGATAGAAATGGCTTGCTGGTAGGTGTCGCGCATTTCGGGGTAACGGCCGTTTACCCAAAAAATCTGACCCAACGTGTTGTGAAACTGGTCTGATTTTGGCTGTAATTCAATTGCTTTAGATGCATCTTGTTCTGCGGACTCAAACTGCTGGTTGACCATGCGAATCATGGCCCGCAGTTGGTACGATTCAGCGAAATCGGGGCGAGCCGAAATTGACTTATTAATGAGCATCAATGCCCGGTCTGTGTCATCACGGTCAAAGGCTTGGGCGGCAGCACGGTAGGAAAATGGGGTACTCAGTGCGCGTTGTGTGATCAGCAGCAAAAAGGTGCTGGCAAAGCCGATGATGATGGGGGCGAAACGGCCGTTAACCATCCCCAACGTCATCCCAATCAGCGCTGGAATCGCCATCGTCAATGCCACCATCCGCAGCCTGACCGAACCATCACGCATGTAAAAAATCAAGTAACTTACCAGCCCCCCGCCAATCAAAATAGCAATTACTGTATTGAACTGAACTTCTCCAGGGGCCAGCGCATAGATAGCCAGTCCAATAATCCAGACAACCACTGTAATGATAACTGGTAACAATAAGCTAACCCGCAGTTCTTTGCGAGAGGGTTTTTTGTGGGAGGTGTTAGATGTCATTGTTATTCAAGAATAGCAGAAATGGTGTGAATTTTTGGATCACGTGAAAGGCTATCGAATAATAATGGCCAGCTCCTTAAATGCGTACCCAATATATTCGGCCGTATGCCCATGTTTTTTTAGAAATTCTGTTAGCACAGCATGCCCATCTTCTTCCCAGGCTGGAAAGTTAAAGTAATCATCAAATAGAATAACTGTGCCAGGAACAATATTTTTTGCAAGCTCTGTCAAAACCGTTTCAGTAGAGGATCGCAGATCACAATCTACATGCAGAAAAGCAATAACCTCATCATGTTTTTTGCACCATTCTGGGAGAGAATCTTCAAAATATCCCTTCCATAATTGCACATTTGCAGGCACTTTAGGCAATTTGCCCTGTGTTGTAAAAGTTCCTTTGGGATTGTGTGCCCAAGATTCAGGCAGGCCTTCGAAAGAATCAAATCCGTGTATTTTTCGGTCGGGATTGTTTTTGGCAATATATCGTAATGATTCCCCTTTAAACACACCAAACTCTAAATAAAGTCCATCTAGAGAAACTTTCGAATTGGCAAAGTCAATGAGTTGTTTCGGGGATCGCACGGCAACGGCTCTTGGGCAATTTTTCAAAATAAATTCTACCGTTGAGTCACGAGCCATTTTATTTAATATCGAATAAGGATGATTCATGCCATACTCAAATGAAGCATAAATTTGAACAATTTTTTCTTTTACAAAGTTTCTAAATTTATAATTTCTAACAAAAGCCATAACTATTTTTCCTAAAGCAATATTGAGTACATTGTTAAATTAAATTTCTGAATTTCCCCGGAAACTGCATTTCAGACCATTTGCTAGTCAGAAAGTTTTCGGGGAAATGTTAACTATTAATTTAACCATGTATTGAACTGATAGATGTTAAAGCAAAGAATAGTATGATAGTTGAAACCTTTTGGCTAGGCTTACAGCATAGAAAGCTTAGAATTTGTTTATTATTCTTGAAAAAGGATTGATGCGTTGCCTGCTAACCCTTTCAGACCCATTGCTGTCCCACCTAAATAACTACCTAAGTTTGAAAACTGCTCCCCCAGCGTCTGAAAAAAGATGTTGTACTTCATTGCTTGTATTTAATTCCTCAAAGAGTGGCTCATAATTATCTTCGAGATATAAAGGGATGAGGAGCAGGTATGTTTCTGTCCCTATTGTGTTGCGTAATAATTCAAAATAGGGTTGCTTGTTGGTTCCTGGTTTTAAAAGGCGTTTGACCATGGTTTTACGTTGTTCGTAATCAGGTAAATCATCATAGTAACCAAACGTGCTCTTTCTGAAATAGCTGGCACGTTGGCCAACCGCCCCTACCAGTGACTTGTCGATGGCTACCAGTGGTTCGATGATAATCGCTGTTTCCGGTGTATTGTCCCGAATAAAAGCA
>QQUD01000596.1 GCA_008501785.1 Chloroflexota bacterium | reverse complement strand
TCTTCCAATTGCTGCTGTTTACGTTAGACACGGTAAAGGCTTCCAGTTTCATGCCGTAAACTGTCCAAGAGAAGAATGCCGTGGAGTTACCCGTGCCATCCGATACTTTGATAGTTACGGCGTAAACTCCTTGACCACTTTGTGGAATCACACCCGTAATCTGTCCAGTAACCGGATTAATGCTCAACCCTGGCGGCAATCCTGTGGCGCTGAATGTAAGCGAGTCACCATCCTCATCGGTGGCCCCAATCAGTAAGTTAACCGTATCCTTTACATCGTTTATTTGGTTTCCTGGATTCGTAATTTCCGGTAGTTTGTTTGTTGTGCTGCCTCCTCCATCGCAAGGGTTAGGCAGCATGTAAATATCTGCTAATGGATTATGAGGCGTAATCCCTGTGCGGATGCCGTAGTAGCTAGCACTATCAACCGTAATACAAGATAAAACAGAGTAGGTGCCGTCGGCAACATTTAGGAACTCATAGTACCCATTTCTGTCTGAGAATGTCGTTGCAATGAGACTACCATCGTTACCTATTAATTTAACCTCGGCGCGTGCCTGCAAAACCCATTGGTTAATTCGACTCTGCACGCTGCCAGAAATATGCTTGGGCCCCCCGGTTACGGTTGTTGTTGGGTCAATCGTGGCTGTGGGCGCTGGCGTGGATGTGGGTGTTGGGGTATTAGCGATTAATATATTTGTGATGCTTGCTGGCTCAGAGATATTATTATCTTCTACGGATTCTTGTATTTGCCCATTATCATTGTTAACTAATGAATCGACCATGCCATAAACAGTATGTGGGTCTGGTTCATTTTTGAAGCCTAATTTTGCTGTAATGGTAATGACTCGTGAGGCACCACCTGCCAAACCACTAATAGCTGAAAATCCAACGCTTTGCGCAATAGGAATATAGTTGGAATATACATCAGTCGGATCAAAGTAAAGATCAACAAAGAACTGTTCACTAACATCTATTTCACCCGTATTGGTGATAATCAGGCTAAAATCAACGGGTTCGTATGCGCTGATAGGACGATCACTTACCAATTTGGGTGCACTGACCATGATTAAATCTGCTGGAACAGGTGTTGAGGTTGGGGTTGCCGTTCCTGGAACCGGTGTATGGCCAGCACAAGGTTTCGTGAATGTGGCTGTTGCTTGAGTAATAGGGCCGATGTTGGACAGTGCATGAATAATATAAGAGCGGTCATCTACATTCTCAAAAGTGTAGGTGCGTGAAAATGAACCATTATGTTGAGTAGGATTAATGGCACCCATGGATTCGGAAAAAGAATCCCAGAAAAGTGAAATTGTCGCATCGGGAGGCCAGTTAAAGCCTTGAACGGTAAATGCTATTCTGCGGCTATTACCACAATTTGGAAGCAATGTGATATAGGGATTACTCGGTGTATGCGTGGATGTTGCAGTTGGCGTATTGCTAGGTGTTGGTGAGGGTAATGGGGTGTTGGTGGGTGTTGGCGTTGCAGTTGATGGTGAACCAACTACAAAAGTCTCATGGAAAGAGCCATCGTCACTGATCGCGATGAGTAACCACCCTTCTATAAGGGCCTGGTTAAGTGCTGGATGCACAGGTTCGATGAAGTCAGCAAAACCACCGCAATCGTGACCTGCAACGGCTAACAGTGTTGTGACGGCTAGCGTCTCGCCTGTATCTGCCACAACGATTGAAACTTCTGCACCAACTTCACCTGTCACCAAGACATTGGTGTTACCTGCAACAGCATCCCCTTCGAAATGTGTGGGGCAAGTGGCTGGTTTGGGAGTAATGGTAACGGTAGATGTGGGTGTTTCAGTGGGATCAGGGCCAGGTGTTGGTGTGTTTGTTTCTGTGGGCGATGGCGTTGGTGTGGGGCTTGGCCCAATTGTGGGTATATTTGGGACCGGTGGTAACTGACCTTGCGGATCGATATTTGTAGCAAGCTGGCCGAATGATTCATTATAAAGAATTGTTTGACCAAAAACCGGAACGGTTTCGGCAATGGGTCGCAATAAGGGTGTAATGATTGGCACATAATAAGCGACCTGAACAGCGACTGGTTCATTTGGACTACCTGCTGTATCAGCAATCATGGCAGGTTCGCCAGCTCCATTCAGTCCCGGCCCATAAACGATGATGTCGTAATAACCTTCTCCACCAAAAAGTGCATCTTCCTTCACTGGTAAACCGCTTAAAGCTTGATAAGCACGGTCTGTGATGGAGGCCACCCGGAGGTTGTCGCCCTCCTCAATATCGCATAATTTCCGCTCATCTTTGAATTTGGTACCTTCAAGACGTTCAGGGCAGTCTCCTTTACTTTGACCAGTAATAGCATAACGTGCCGCTTCTCGGGTGGCGTTTTGGACGGTGTTCCATGCCCACAAGATGCGTGCGCTTTCGATGATGATGAAGATGATCATGAGTAAAACTGTGAGAATGAGGGCAAATTCTACAATTGCCTGGGCGGGTGATGCTTGATTGAGTCGCTTCCATTTGAACATAGTTAACCTACTCTGTACATGTTATTTACAACAGACCAATTCCGCAGTAATCTTGTAAACTAATGGGTAGTTGCACGGAATACGGCCGTTATTGATAATAGCTCTGTACTATGTTACAAAATTAAATGTCAATCAAGCGTTGATCAAACGTTGATCGAGCGTTGATTTAGACCTTGTGGGGAAAGATAGAGATGACAAAAGTCCTAAAAATGTCTCTTTTGGGGCCATTGCAGCTAACGTTAGATGATGAACCATTGCATAACTTGGTGTCAGCAAAAGGCCAGGCGCTGTTGTGTTATTTGGCAGTTAACGGCCGTTCCCATTCCAGACAAGCGATTGCTGGACTCCTGTGGGGTGACTTGCCAGAAGCCGATGCCAGACGTAACTTGCGTGGCGTATTAATGAAATTGCGACAAGTTGTGGCCCCATATTTAGAAATTACCCATCAAGCCATTGCCTTTAATGACCAAAGCCCTCATTGGCTTGACGTGCAGGCGTTTAGCCAGCAGGTTGCGGCTGCTAATATGGAATCCTGGCAAACTGCAATTGAGTTGTACCGTGGAGATTTTCTGGAAGATTTTCATTTGCGAGATGCACTAGATTTTACGGCCTGGGTGCAGCAGCAGCAGATGCGACTGCGCCAGCAAGCGATCACCACTTTTGATAAATTAATTGATCTGCATATAGAAAACAAGACATATGAAAAAGGTGTGCAGCTGTCCCAACGATTGTTAGCCTTGGACAATGTTCGGGAAATCTCACACCAATATGCAATGCGTTTGTTTGCTTTGCAAGGTGAGCGCGGACGGGCATTGGAGCAGTATGTGTTGTGCATGCGTCTTTTGCAAGAGGAGTTGGGTGTGGAGGTTTCGACGGAAACGGCCGTTCTCGCCGACACGATTCGCTCAGGCAAATTGCACTTAGAGCGTTTGCACGAGCCACAAGTTTTAGTTCCACCCAAACCAACGTTTAGCAGAGAATTGAGTAAAAAAGAAACGGCCGTTTCTCCACAATTTATCGCTGGGCCACCCATCTCACAGCCTGCCCATTTTTTTGGGCGCGAAACAATTTTGAAACGACTGTTTAACTTGTTGCGAACACGGCCGTTACAAAATGCTGCGATTATCGGTCCTCGCCGCAGTGGCAAAACTTCCTTGCTCCATTACCTGAAAAATATCTCAACGGCATCACCTGCCAAACTACGCCCCAATCAACGGAGAGATTGGCTAATCCAGCCACAACAATATCATTGGGTGTTTGTTGATTTTCAAGACCCACGCCTGGGCAGTTGCAGTGGATTGTTGAGGTATATTTTGACCCAGTTAAACTTTCCTGTGCCCGATGTGTGTGATATTGATCAATTTATGGATGTGATGGTTGACCACTTATACCAGCCTAGCATCATCTTGTTTGATGAAATTGGCGTGGCTTTGGAACGGTATCCTGAATTGGACGATGCGTTTTGGGAAAGTATGCGTTCGCTGGCGACCAATCAAGTAGATGGCAATTTAGGATTTGTGTTGACCAGCCATGCGCAGCCCTATGAGCTGGCACAGCACAGTGGGTTGGGGTCGCCATTTTTTAATATTTTTGGCTATACGGCCGTTCTGGGTCCCTTCACTGATGCCGAAGCCCGCAGTCTCATTGCCACATCTCCTACACCCATTCCTGAGCAAGATATTGCGTGGATGATTGCCGAAAGTGGCAACTGGCCGCTTTTGCTGCAAATTTTGTGCCGTGAACGAACATTGTCGTTGGAAGAGGGCGAAACGGGCGATCAATGGCGTGCCGATGCATTGATGCAGCTCCAACCCTTCATCAAACTAAAGGACGCTACATGAGCAGGACGCGGCAAAACGCGTATACCGACGCACCCTGGCTGCAAGAAAATATAATAATGGGGAGTTTTCGCCTGCTGTTTTGGCTGTTCTTTCACCCAACCGCATGGCGCAGCCACCTCAACCACGTGGATGCATCTTTAGGCCCTGATTTTTGTCTGGCCGAACTCAAAAAATGGCAATGGCGCAATCCGGCGCTGATTCGATTGCTGATTAGCACCCACCTTATTTGGCCGTTTGTGATGGCGGGTCTGATTGCTGTCGGACTGCGCTGGCTGAATGTGTCGGTGACATCAACCATTATTGGGGTTGTTTTGGGATTTGCAGCCGGGATTGTGGCGGCTTTGTTGACAAGTATAGCGGGCAGTGTGGCGATTGGTGTGCCAGTGGGCGTTGGGGTTGGGCTTGTCGTTGGTGTGATGAGCAGCCAGTTGATTGGTTCACGTGCAGGATTGAGCATTGGCCCATTCGTGTTGTCTAACCACATTATTGTACCGGTGACGATTGGGTTGGCCGGTGGCTTGGCAGGAGGGTTGGGATATGGCGTTGCCGCAGGGGTCAATGGCGCTGTCCGTGAGGCTGAAACGACAGTTTCATTGACACGCCAGATTAGCGGCGTGTCAATTGGTGTTTTGATTGGTGTGGGTGGTGGTTTGGTTGTAAGTTTGATGACCAGCATCGTGGCAACGGCCGTTACCGTTGGTGTTCCATTTGGTTTAGCCATTGGGTGGCGGTCACGGCATTGGCTGTCGGGTGTGGTAGCTGCTACGATTGCGGGCATTGCTGGTGGATTGCTCAATGCGGCCATCCCGTCTGCCGGTTTGACTCAATTGACGGGCGTTATAGCTATAGCTGCCTTGATGACATCATTATTCGCGGTGCCGTATGTGCTGGCAGAGCGCATCGCAGGCAGTGAAGCAGGAACCGTTGCCGGTGCAATGGGTGCTGCTGGTGGGTTGTTTCTCTTTTTCACTGGCGGCGCGGATGTTGTGCCGATGTTGTGGTTCAGTTTAGCTGGCATTTTGCTGGGTTTCACGTTGGCTTGGTGGCGACCAGTCTTGTTTTATCCGGTAATGGCGATTTGGAATATTGTTTTGTTGCGCATAGATGAGCGGCGATTAATCAACACTGAACAGCCATCCTGCCTCTGCCGCAACTCTGCATTCTGGGATGAATTTCAACGACTGCCGCTGGTCAATCTGGATACACATTTACTGCTAGTGCTCACGCACCGACCTGATGAAGGGGAA
>QQUD01000889.1 GCA_008501785.1 Chloroflexota bacterium | reverse complement strand
AGCGGCCCCGTATACCCTTGCGCCGCTCGATATTCACAAATCGCCTGGCTAATCGCCAAAATGTGATCTTCATTAAAGCTGTGCGCAAACGACGTGCCGCGATGTCCCGATGTGCCAAATGAAACCCCGTGTTCGGGATTACTAGGATCAGGTTTATTGGTGTAAAAAGCTGAAACCAGTCTTGGTATATTTGGCAATAGTTCGCGTGGCGCTGGTTTTCCAGCAAGTTCATGTAAAGGCATGTAACGTTTCCTCCTGAAAATTCAAGATGCTTTCATAAAAAAGTCAAATGTGTCTGTAAGCTGTTAGCGGAAAAGCTGCACAATTATAAGAATTGTTAGCTATTCGTGCGAAAAAAACAGCAAATTGACAGAATGTAAACAAGATTTTGATCTATACTCAACCAAGTTTATTGTCACATAATAAGCTGTGTGTTGAACCCCCAAAAGTGTTGTAATGGTATCAAATTATCAATCGTTGCTATCCGTTTATAAGTTTAGCGAGTTTACCACTCCTAAACTCCATGAAATATGCAAAAATGAAAATTCTTGACCGTTTGCGAACAATGAACAATGCTAAATTATTTAATTTCTTGTCTTCACTCGCCATAATCGCCACAGAAACTTACCCTTACGAAATAGAAATTGGGAACATTGAAGAAAACAAACCTTCCAAGGTTTCGCCTGAAGGGAAAATTGAAATTGGTGTCCCTGATCCGATTTGGCGAAATTTAGATACATTTATCAACGATCCCGCTATGGAGGGGATGGTATCACTCAAAGCACATAACCGAACCAATCTGAACCAACTGATTGATTTGAGGAAGGGTAATGAGCGTTTTCCGTTGATTGACATTTTGAAAACTGCAAAGGAGTATCCTGATCTTTTTGCGGATGATTTCATGTACAATCTCACACGGAAGCCGGGGTTCAAATATGAACCGGATAAGTTAGGACCTTCACCACTTGCTGTAAAGGTCGCCGTGTATGACGAACAGGCAATCGCCGAGTTTTGGGAAAAGAGGAGCCTGGAGCAGAGTGAGGCAGCCTTCACCAAAATTGCGAAAATGATTGTGAAAAACATTTATGAACAAAGTGGTTTTGAGAGCAGCCTGATTTTGGATATTCGTTTGACTTTCAAATTACCCAAAACATTTGAACGTTTGCCGAAAGATAAAATTTTGTTAGATAAATTTGCTTTAAAGTGGCCACTTTCTACTTCTCCTCGTCAGGTTGCTCTTTTTATTTATAAGGATTTTGGGGGTAAGCTAAAGAAAATTCTAACGCCTAAAAATGTTGTTTACAATCCTGAAGATGGCAAGATTAGCTGGTCGAATCTTCCATTTTTTGAAATGGAGCCAAAGGATGAGGAACAAAATTTTGTTGAGTATCAAGCTCCTTTGATGCAGTTGTTAATTCGTGAGCCAGGTGTGTTTTATGAAACGGCCGTTTTAAATGGCTCTGCAAAAATATCTCTATCCGGTTTGTTTTCTGGCCTGGAATTAACCAAATCCAAAAAAGCCAAATTATTGATAAAAGAAAATATTTCTCTGTTCAATAGATTATTCCCGCCCAAAGAAAATGGTATTCGTGAAAGAATAATTGTCCGATTTCCATCACTGCGCCCTCTGTTGGACCCGTCATTTATTCGATGGATTGGTCTTGTTAGCTCCAAAAGCGAAATCAAAGCCGATATTAAAATTCATCTCGACGAACTTTTTGCCAATCGGACTGTATCTCCATACCAGATGCTCCACTTTCCTGACTTGATACTGAATGATAGAAGAATCGCCGACATTCTTCACTTGCTAAGTGATTTGCGGTTCCAAGTGGGACCAAATCCGTACAACGACTTTGAACCTGCGCTGAATGTGTCGCGTAATGGTGATTCGAAAAGCCTCTCGAAATTTCCGTTGAAAAAGAAACGGCATGTGCTTTGGGCTGAAAGAGAAGAAGGCGCAGGTTCTCTCACCTTGTGGATCGTGTTAGAAGGTGAGCATTCAACCACAACTAGAGAGAAATTGATTGTTGGTGATCACAAACTTACTACCGGATATGACTCAGGTTGCACAACCATTTACATTCGTGGCCAATTAAAAGGTGATACGGATCGGGTTGTTGAAGTGATTTCAGATATTCATAGCAAACTAAAGGTGCGTTTCCGTCATGTTAATACAGTCAAATAATACAAACACCCAGGAAAATACCCCTCGTTTTAAAGTTGAAAGGTTTAATGAGGTTGGCGCTGCTTTGGAACCGCGTTGTTATGTAACACAAGATTCATCAATTGATGTTGTTTGTCACCATTGCGGACGCTCGATGTCAATGAAAAACCGACACGATAAAAAAGACACCGTATACCGTCAAAGATTGGCAAAAAAGCATAAAAGTATCAAACAGCCTTCAGAAGAGAAACCTCGTTGGAGAAAAATCCTGACATTTCTACAAGCCAAGTTGAGGCTAAAAAATCAGGAGTTCACTGATCTCAATTTGCACATAGATTTTCCTATTCATTGTGAAGATTGTGATCACTACATTGGAACCTCCAAGGTGCTGGTTGCTGTCGTTATTTTGTGCTTGATTGTGTTTACGATGCTGTTGGTAGGCCAGCGTATATCATTATTTTTTTATTTTGGTTTATTAGAATCGCTTGCGTTAATCGGACTGCCACTTTTCTACATTAATTATATTATCAACCAAAGAAAATTGTTAAGCATGGGAATTCCTTTCCCCATCAAAGGGCGCGCCCTTTCTATTGAGGTAAAAGAAGAATTGACGGGTGAGGTTAAACTTAATCTCAATAAAAATGGGGATATTAAGGCTGAAACTGACCTGAGCAAGTGCAATGGGACGATTACAAGTTCGCTTCCGATTACATCGGCTGATATTGATCGCCTAGAGAAGTTTAAAAGCAAATTTAAACAGAAAACGTTATCAAAAATACACTATCATTTCGGTTTTTTAATGTTTCAAAATGTTCGAGCTGTAAAGTTTGAAAATGCAGAACAGCATTTATTTAGAAATAAATTGAAGCCTTTAATAATAAAGGGCAAAGGGCTGACTTCGAAATGGTCCCCGCAAAAATTGCCATTTTCACAGGACATCATCCAAACATATCAGGTGGTTTTTGGAGAAAAAGATGACGAAAATAAAACCCCTATTCAAATAGTTCCAACTATTATTAGTGAAGGAGGAAAAACCGGTTTAGCGTTAACTGTGCAGGTGAATCCTGATATTTGGACGACGAATTTTTTTAATAGCGAAGTAACTATTCAGGAATTACATGTTAATGTTTTACAATCTCCCCAGGATAGTAAAGATCAACCTGAAAATGATGGTGAAAATGTTCAAGTTGATGAAGCTTTGGCGGTTAGTGATGAGGAACCTACCCAAGGTGATGAAGCACAATCTGATAAAAAATGGCAACCAGCTACGATTGGGAAAATTCAAACGGCATCTCCTCCACATGTCCCTTTACCAGAGGAATATCAAGATGATTCAGCGAGCGAGGAAAATCAGGATCAAACAACTGAGGGAAATCAAGCTGATTCAGCAACTGAGGGAAATCAAGCTGATTTAACAACGAAAGAAAATGAGGATCGCTCAAAAGATAAAAAAGTAAAGAAAACTCAGATTTGTTGGAAAAAAGTGAAGTTAGCCCAGCCTGCAGAAAATGATTTGTATGAACAGCTATTAGATTCGGATGCGGCTGAGTCGAATTTGAATAAACTTGTGCCTACCAAGCAATTTTATGTTCGGTTTGAAAGGGGGATTGACCCATCGATGCGACTTAAGGGGCATTTGATTGCTCATGTGAATACCACTTTTTCAGGTATTGATAAATTGCAGTTTTTTGATCCGTTGGGCTATAAGGTAAATGATGTTGATTATATAAAAAAAATCAAATCGGAAATAAAGGTTGAATTTACACTTGATTTAGGTTCTTTATATGTCACTGAGCATTATTCACCTAAAATTGATAAGATAATAAGGGAAGGGAGCGTCATTCCAGATCATCGGATTGTAAATACCTTGATCAAGTATTTAATCAAGGATGACACAACTTATATTCAACGTGTGGTTGAAAATCCGGCACAAACCAATCAGACAAACGCCAAAATACAAAATCGTTTCTGGGATATTGCTGGTAGAGAATATAACGGCGTGTATCCAATTGATTTCCATATTGTTCTGAGCGGGCAGCAAGAATATATTGATAGAGATAGCCCTGATCGAGGTCAGGCAAAATTTGATGTGTCAGTGAATGCAACGGTGACTTCTGACGAGATGGAAGAGGAAGTTGATGGTGTGAAAGATCGGATTATTGATCTTATTAGTCATGCATCGGATGAACTACGTGGCAGGTAATAGATTATGATTTCTTGTTCACTTAGCCCAGATGAGATTGTGGTGGGAGAGGTTACGGCCGTTTCCCTCATCCTCCACAACCAAAGTAATCGAGACTGCATCAGTCTATCTGCAAGGGTTAAATTTCCCCGCGAAGTGGGATTTTTAACTGGAAAAAGGCAATTCAAGATTGATGTTTTGGAAGCAAATCAGCATAAAACCATTCCATTTAAGCTGAAGGGAAAAGTTTTTGGTTCTTATCTGGTTGGATTTCATAGTTTCAGATACCGTGATGGGTATGGCGATATTCAGTCATTAGCTGATACAAAATTGAATGTAAAGGTGTTTGCGGATGGGGCCTCCCCAAAAAAGATTGATGAAGTCGATTCAGTCTCAAAGTATTCACCGCATAAGATACGAAAGATTTTGCTTGCTGAAATGCCTTCTCGTTTTAGCATTGAAGAATTGAGAACATTATGTTCAATTTTAGACATTAAACACGAAGAGGTTGGCGGGGCAGAACTCACACCTTTTGTGCGTAATTTAATCGATTATTGTGCTCGGCACGAAAAGTTGGAAAGTCTGGTTGAGGTTGTTTTGGAGGAACGGCCGTTTCTTAAAAACAAACTTTTGCCATAGCCCCACCACATTGTTATACTACCGCCAGTCTGTATATTGAAAGACGATGCCCGAGAGTAGTAAGCAAAATTGCTGCCAATAGAGAGTGTGAGCCGTGGCTGAAAGCTTGTACAGGGTAAGATTTGCCAAAGTCGCTCGGAAGTTGGTTGGGTGAAAAGTAGAAGCAATTAGCTGTTAGCTTTTAGCTAGACCCGGTTCAGCCCGTTATCGCTGGTTTGAGTGTGCTAATCTTTGGATTAGCAAATCAAGGTGGTACCGCGTGAGAATTGAAGCTCTCGTCCTTGGGTGGATTGAGGGCTTTTTATTTTGGATTTACGATTTACGATTTACGATTGAAGAGAAAGCTTTCCAATCGTAAATTGTAAATCTAAAATCGTAAATTGAGGAATTATTATGACTGAAATGCCGAAAGCATATAATTTTAGCAGCACGGAAGAACGGTTGTACAAGTGGTGGGAAGAGAATGGTTGGTTTAAGCCGGAGGCGCGTCCTGATGATGCGAAGCCGTTTGTAATCTCGATTCCGCCGCCGAATGTGACCGGGGAACTGCACATGGGGCACGCGATGTTTGTGGCGCTGGAGGATTTGATGATCCGGCGGGCGCGG
>QQUD01000791.1 GCA_008501785.1 Chloroflexota bacterium | reverse complement strand
AACGGCTCTCCGCCACAGCCAAATAAATAGCATAAACATCTTTGCAAATGTTCGTTTCGGTGGTACAAATAAATTGTTCCCATTGTTGTGTGACAGTGGCTGCATAATCAATCGAATTTGCATCGTTTGTCCTTGCAGTACACGATTATTTATAATGGGTTTTATTTTGTAAAGTTTGATTGATGGTAAGAGAGTAGAGTGGCAACATTGCATGAAATTGAAAATGCTATCACTGTTATAGAAACTCAGCAGTCTCAACTTGACAGCAGTGTGGTAGACGTTTCATTAACGGCCTTGCGTGAAAAGCTGGTAGAAATGCAGGCGCATTCCACCGGCGAGCAACATGCACGCGTAACGGTATTAGTCGCAGATTTGACTGGTTTTACGGCCATGTCTGAGCTGCGAGATGCTGAAGAAGTGCGTGATACGATGAATGCGCTTTGGCAAAAACTCGACAGCGTTATTGCATCGTGGGGTGGTCGCGTTGACAAGCATGTGGGGGATGCTGTCATTGCCTTATTTGGTATGCCAAAAGCCCGTGAAGATGATCCAGAACGAGCAGTGCAGGCTGCGCTTGATATGCAGCTTGAGCTGGCATTATTTAATGAAAGATCCCGATTTGGTAACGAAGGCTCACGATACAGTCGGTCAGCGCCTCAAGCTCAACTGCGTATGCGTATTGGAATTCATTCCGGCGCAGTGTTTATGGGAACGGTGGGGTCTAGCAAGGGGCAAACGGCCGTTGGCGATACGGTCAATCTCGCAAACCAGCTCGAAAAAAACGCCCCCATCGAAGGCATTCTCATCTCAGAGGATATGTTTCAGCAGGTTCAGGATGTGTTTGAGGTATCTTTCCAAGACCCAATTGAGGTTGAGGGGCGTTCGCGACCGGAAGCCGTGTATGTGGTTAAGCGAGAAAAAGCACGGCCGTTTTACATGTCGATTCGCGGGATTGAAGGCATTGAAACCCGAATTGTAGGGCGCAATCAAGAGCTAGAATTGTTGCAAGATGTGTTACAAGCATCCATTGATGGCAGCATGTCACAGGTCATTACGGTATTGGGTGAGGCGGGGGTGGGAAAGTCGCGCTTGCTGTATGAATTTGAGCGATTACTCGCTTTGCAGCCGGAGAAAGTTAATATTTTGCGGGGGCGTGTGCAGCGTGAAATGGGGCAGCAGCCTTACAGCCTGTTTCGTGATTTGTTGGCAAACTATTTTGATATTCACCGACGAAATAGTCCGGCAGTGGCGCGTGAGAAATTGGTGCGCGGCGTTGTTGAGATTTTTGCTGATGACGCATCACGGGCACGAAAAAGCGCACACATTATTGGGCAGTTATTGGGGTTCGATTTTTCACGTAGTTCCCATTTAGAAGGCATTGGTGATGATTCGCGACGGCTGCGCGAATTGGCTTTTCAAGAAATGGTGGCTTTGCTGTCTGCACTTGCCAGACAAGACTCGGGTGCGGTGCTGCTGTTAGAAGATTTGCACCGAGCCGACGAAGGTTCGTATGATTTATTAGATTATCTGGTGGCGGAATGTGCGCAAGAGCCACTGTTGTTTGTTTGCATTTCTAGACCTACTTTGTTGCAAAAACGGCCGTCTTATCACATGGTTGAAGCGCTGAATGCTGAAACTTATCAGCGCATCGAACTTCCGCCCCTCAATTTGATTGACAGCCGTCATTTGGCAATGGATATTTTGCAACATGTGCGCCAACTGCCGTTCCGTTTGTTGGACATGATTGTTAATCGCGGGCGCGGCAATCCATTTTTCACAGAAGAATTGGTTTCTTTGTTGATTGAATTTGAAGTGATTGTGCCGGCTGAAAATCGATGGCAAATTCAGCTCATTAATTTACCTGAAATGCCTGTGTCACCTACGTTGGCCGACATGGTGCGGCTGCGACTGACAAAGTTGACTGAACTAGAACGAAAGGTGCTGCAAAAAGCGGCCGTTTCTGGACGCGTGTTCTGGGATGGCATGTTGATTGAGATGGTTCGTGCCCAAGATGATGCCTTGTCCGAGGAACAAATTTTGGAAACTTTGTACAGTTTGGAGCTGCGGGATTGGATTTACCGCCGCAAGCTGTCTACTTTTTCGGATATGCAGGAATATGCATTTCGGCACGACAGTTTGAGTACGTCAATTTACGAAACCATTCCCGATGAGAGCTGCCAAGAGGCGCACCAGTCTGCTGCTAATTGGTTGATTGATCAAAACGGCCGTGATGTGGCTAACCATGCCGCTGTGATTGCCCATCATTTTGAGCGGGCGAAAAATTTACCTGCTGCTTCGGAATGGTATCAGGAAGCAGCCGTTTTTGCCCAAAATGCTTATATGCCAGAGACGGCGATTAACCATTTCCAACACGCTTTGCAACTTTTGCAAAACAATAATGACTCCGCCCCACAGCGCATTAAAATTAATGCTGGTTTAGGCGACATGCTGCAAAGACAGGCTCGTTTTTCAGCCGCCATTGCCGCGTTTAATGAGATGAAGTCGGATGCTTTGCGCATTCAAAACCATAAAGCTGAGCTGCAAGCCTATCGGGCGCTAATTTTGGCATATGGGTTTCAAGGTGATTTTCGTGCATTGCTTGATTTGAGTCAGGAAGCTGAAAAAGTTGCGCGAGCCATGAATACCCGTGAAGATACAGCTTTTGCTTTGGCAGGTCAGGCATGGGCTTATTTTGCCAGCAATCAGGTGAGCAAAGCAGTCAAGCCAGGACGAGAATCTGTTGCTTTGAGCACAAAGAGCGGGTCAAAATTAGAAATGGCGTTTAGTCATGCTGTTTTGGCAAATATCGGGCGATTGGCTGCCCGCTATGATCAGGCAGTAAAGCATAATGAACGTGCCCAGCAGCTTTTTCAGCGGCAGGGAGAGCGTTTGTGGGAAGCGCTGATGTTGGCAAATGGTGCTTATATTGCTCATGCCCAATCGGATAATGAAAAAGCACAAACAGCTTATTTGCAATGCTTGCAGATTGCGCGGGATATTGGCGATTATTTTACGGCGGTGTTGGCTTTACGCCATTTGGGACGACTTAAACAGCAGCGTGAGTCTTATGCAGAGTCGAAGATTTATTACCAGCAGGCATTGGTTTATGCTGAAAAAAGTGGCAATATTTTGTATCGAGCAGGCATTGCCAGAGAATTAGGTGAGCTTTATTTTCGGTGGTCGCTGGTGCCAGAGGGTGAGATTAATGTTGTGGATATTGAAGCGCATATTCAACAGTCGTATGCGTGGTTGGAGCGAGCGGTTAAGCTGGGGCGTGATGCAAAACAGCCTTCAATTGAGGCGCAGGCGTTGATTGATATTTCGCGGTTGCTGTTGGGTGATGATGCGTATCATGACGCAGTGCCGCCCCTGTTGGAAGCGATTGATTTGATGGAAACGGCCGTTCAATCTGCATTTAACAAACAATCTGCTCGCTTTGTGCTGGCATTGGCGTGGAAGACCCTGGCTTTGGTCGCCATGCGGCTTCCTGACGCCGATTTACCGATTAATGTGAATGGCACTGAGGTGATGGCGCGTGATTGTTTGGAAAAAAGTGTCGCGCTGCTGTCTCAAAGTGGCCGTAAGGGCCTGCAAGAAAAAGTTAAGACGCTCGAAATTTGGGCTGATTATGAAGGGGATCGAGGAAATGCGCTGCGCGAGACGGCTTTGCTGCGGGAAGCAGAGCAGGTAAAGGGTACAACTTCGAATCTCTAATCTGTCTTAAAAACCGTAGGACAAAACGCTGTTTTGTCCAAAATTCAGAATTTATATTGGGTCAAGACAGCATCTTGACCTAGGAAAGAAACTTATTTCAGTTACCACTTAAGCTTTTGCTGAGAACTGTAAACTCCCCCCCATTCATTTTAGATTTCAACCGTATAATTTTTGAGTAGCTGTAGGTTACTCACGACGATAGCACCCATAATTTTAGAATATAGGCTCACTAAGCTTGCCCTTGAGGTTGTATGACAAATCGTTTTGATTGGATTACTGAAGATGAAGGGGAATGGGAAGACCATGACGAGCCAGAAACGCTGATTGTGCCTTCTGTGAATAGAAGAACGGCCGTTACACTCGCATTCATCATGTTTGTTTTGGTTGGGGGCGGGATGCTGGTCTATCGGCAAGTGGTTCATCAAGTGGATGGAGCCACAACGGCCGTTTCAAACGACATTCGTGCCAGTTACCAACTCTTTTACCGTGCCGTGCAGGAAGGTGATGTGGAGCTGTTTAACAGCGTCATCTCAGGACGCTCTTTGCCGTGGACGGAAGCACAGCAATTGCTGTTCAAAAAAGGATTGCTGTTGGAGCGTTGGCCTTTTGATTTGCAGTGGCAGCCGGGTGATTTTAAAGTGGTGGATGTGCAGCTTTCCCCTGATTTTCGAGAAGCTGAAATGAAAATTGAGCATGTTTATGAAGGTGCGCCGCAAGATGTCCTAGCTCAAAATGAGCTTAATGAAATTGTGACTTTGCAGCAAACGGCCGTTTTTCGGCAAGGTCGCAATCGTTGGATTTATGCACCACCGTTGGCTGAGTTTTGGGGCGCGTGGCAGACCGTTGATGGCGAACACTTTCAATCTGTTTTTCCCACGCGAGATGAAGCTGTGGTGCGGCGTTTGCTGTCAGATTTAGAAACCAACCTCTTGCAGGCATGTCAGCAGGGTGTCGTTGATTGTTTACAGCTCCCCAATATGTTGCTCAGATTTGACACCAGTGCGGGTAGTTTGTCTGAAATGAATCAACTGCTTGATAAAACGGCTGATGTGATTGTCGTGCCTACGCCGTCGGTAGTGGGTTTGCCGGTTGATGAAACGAGTTATCAATGGCTGCGACGTGGTTATGCTGCTCAACTAATATCTGTTGTGATGACGCGCCAAATAGGGTGGGATTGTTGTGACAGCGGGCTGTTTTTGCAAGCGATTATTGATAAACAATTAAGTGAATTGGGTTTGCGTGCATGGCCTTTAAATGATGAGGAATACGGCCGTGTTTTTGAAAAGCGTGTGGTTGGACTGAGTGACTTAGGAGCGTATTGGCAGATGCCACCGATGGTACAACGATCTGATGCTGAATGGCAAGAAGTGTATGCGTTAGTTGATTTTATTTTTACGAAAGATGATGCGGCTACGCCGAAAAGCGTCATGACTCAGTTGGTTTCTGCGGGCAGTTATTCCGACTGGTTGAGTGTGTATATGTCGGTGAATGGGGGGCGTTTTAGAAGACAGCAGCGGGAATGGCTGCGTTTTGTGGGGGGAAACAGGCCATTTGAGCGGCCGATCCCACTGCCGGAACAGGATGTACAATTGATGTGTAAGCCTTTTTTTGACGACAGTGCCTATTTGTATCGATATCCGATTGTCGATTTTGATCTGGATGATGCAGCGTGGACAGTTGAGTCAGAAAATCGCCGATTTTTGTTTATGGCACCACTGCTCAATGATAATGCGGTTCTGCTGCAAGAACGACAATATCGCCTGGACCAAACAAGTTTGTTGATATGGCAATCTGGTAAGGAGATAGAGATTACGTCGGAACCTTTTTCATCTGCTTTGTTTCGCGTTGATGAAGTGGACCCCGGTTTGCTGCTGTATGGG
>QQUD01000110.1 GCA_008501785.1 Chloroflexota bacterium | reverse complement strand
GCAATGTGGCTGACAACCAATGGCTCAACTCATGCAAAAATACTCCCGGCAGCAGAACCAGCGCATATAAAATAACCGCACGCTCCGATTTTCCCGTCAGCATTAGCGCAATCCCATGCAAATGCATATGAATCCACCGCTGCAAAAAGATCAAAACCGGAATTGCCAGCGCCACCCAGATAAACGGCATGAGGTTAGGGTCCACAATCACACTCCGTAAAAAAAATAAAATGATGGTGAGGTGCAACCTCACCATCATTTTATTTTTTACAATGCACCTTTAACGAGGTCGATAAAGTCAGCTTTGAGTGCAGCACCACCGACAAGAGCGCCGTCGATGTCTGCGTGAGCCATGTATTCAACGATGTTATTTGGTTTCACGCTGCCACCGTACTGGATGCGTACCTTCTGGGCAACATCTTCGCCAAACATTTCAGCAACACTACCGCGCACGGTGACGCCGATTATTTGGCCTGCCTGTGCAGATGTAGCAGATTTGCCGGTACCAATCGCCCAAATGGGTTCATAAGCAATCACACAAATTGCCATTTGTTCGGCTGTCAAGCCCTCAAATGCAGCTTTTACTTGGCCACTGACAAACGAATGCGTTTCGCCAGCTTCATTTTGTTCAAGTGTTTCACCAACACAGACAATGGGGGTCAATCCGTGTGCCAATGCAGCTTTGATCTTTTTATTTACTCCTTCATCTGATTCGGCAAAGTATTCACGTCGTTCAGAATGGCCTAAAATTACATATTGGCAGTAGGGTTTAATCATATTAGGCGCACATTCGCCAGTGTAAGCACCACTTTCAGCAAAATGCATATTTTGCGCACCAACACCAATTTCAGTGCCTTTCAGTGCATCAGCTACACCAGGAATTGCAATAAATGGTGGGCAAACGACTCGTTCGACACCTTTCACGCTGTTTAATGCATGACGAATTTCACGTACAAATTCAACAGCTTCTTCTGCTGTTTTGTTCATTTTCCAGTTACCCGCAATGATGGGGGTTCTCATGTCGCATCTCCTTCAACTAAATAAAAAAATAAGGTAACTATTCAGGTGGGAGTTGGAACACAGAGTTACACAGAGAAATACAGAGTTTCACAGAGAAAAGAGAGAGGATTAATTTTTCTCTTTCTTCTCTGTGTCTCTCTGTGTCTTCTCTGTGTAACTTTGTGTAACTCTTAATAGTTACGATTGATCCAATTGTACAATTTCTGCTTCGATATGGGTAGCAAGCCACGGGGCAACTTCATATTCAAGTGCTGTAGAAAACAATTCGAGTGCGGCATCGGGCTGATCAAGTTCTACATTAAATCTTCCCATTACATACAGCATGTCTGCTGCAAATTGCACGTTCGGTTTTTCTAGCGCTTCTTCACCAATTGACAATGCCAATGCTGGATCGTCTTTTGTGAATGCAATGTACGCATTGCCAATATGAACGGTGGTGGGGTTGTGAGGTTTATTTTTGAGGCTTTCGAGATAATTTTCAATTTCTGTGCCCGATTTGCCGTTGAATAGATAAGCCATCATCAGCAATTGTTTTAAGCTTGTGTCGGTTTGGAAACGCATCAAGCCCTCTTCGAGAATTAGTTCAGCCATTTCGTATTGCTGCTGCTCTAAAAGTTGTTCGCCAACAACTGAAAACCCAACTGGCTTTCTTACCCGATCAAAGGTGTCATGAACTATGTCACGCGCTTTGTCGGGTTGTCCTTCTTTCATGTAAGCCGCGGCCAGTTCCAAAGTAATTGATTCGTTTTCAGGATGTTCTTCGTGCATCTTTTCCAGTTCATCGACTGGGCGTATTTGTTTGGTTAACAGGGAACCGATGTCGGGTATGTTGACGTTGTCTAAAATCGGTCGTTCTGGTGCCCCTTCTGGTGGCTGTTCAGGTGTTGGCCCTTCTTTTGTTGGCGGGGAATTGTCATCAACTGGCTGTGGTGGTGGATCCTCTACTGTAGGTGGTAAATCGTCGGGTTCATTATCAGAAGTGTCTGCAACCGCATCGATTTGTGTGGTTGTGTCTGTGAGTGGTGTGTCTTGCGCATTGTTATTTCGCGCATTTAAGAGCAGGAATCCAAGGCCAAAACAAATGAACATACCGAGTAGGATGCCAGCACCGATGAGGATGGCGGGGCGGCGTTGAGTGGGGGGTGGGGAAACGGCCGTTTCCTCACTACTCGGCGCATCACTCAAATCCGTCAATGCTGGTGCATCTTCCGGGGCAATCGGTCTTGTCAAGCCGGCAGGCGTGTAGTCAGGCAGCACTGCCGCACCACGTGGAGCCATGTCAGATGGCATTCGATTTAGTGCATCCGAAAAAGCGTTGACCAATTCGCCAGCCGTTTCATGCCGGTCATCCGGTTCCTTGCTCAAAACTTTCAGCAGCACTTCCTCTACGGCAGGCGTGATTTTGTCGTTGAGCGTACTGGGCAGCGGCGGCGGCTCAAAAATTTGCGAATGAATGATTGAATAGCTTGTATCTGATTGAAACGGCACGCGTCCGGCAACCATTTCGTAAAGCATAATGCCGAATGAGTAAACATCCGCACGTCCATCAAGTTCTACATTCCCTTTGGCTTGTTCCGGGGAGATGTATTGGGGCGTGCCCATGATCATACCTTGCGAGAGGGTTGATTCGCCGGCCTGTGCAATGCGGGCCAGCCCAAAATCGGTGATGTAAACGCCGCCACCCTGTGTCAGCAAAATGTTGGATGGCTTAATGTCCCGATGCAGCACGCCATGTGTGTGTGCGTAATCAAGCGCTTCGGCTAAGGCTTGCGCAATCCGTAAAATTTCGGTGCGGCCTAATGTGCCACTGTCTAGCCGATCTTTAAGCGTCTCCCCATCAATGAAGCGCATCACCAGATACGGATAGCCGTCGTGATCGGCAAAATCATATACAGGGACGATGTGTGCATGTTCTAAGTTGGCCACGACTTTGGCTTCACGAGAAAAGCGGCGCAAAAATTGGTCGTTGTCTTTGAAGACGGCATGCATTACTTTAATGGCGACGTGCCGGTCGAGTCGGTCATGGTATGCTTTGTAGACGGTTGCCATGCCGCCCTGGCCTAATTTATCTTCGATTGTGTACGACCCAACGGCCGTTCCGATTTCAAATGTCATATAAATTCCAGAAGGTGCAAGTTGCAGGGTGCAAGGTGCAAAGGTAGGTATTGTCTTGGTTATTATAGGGGAACGGCCGTTAACCAATCAATATTATTTTGTAAACCATTTGTAATGTGTGTGTAATATTTGTTGTTCCCCCTAACTAAGGCACTGATTATTTTGCGCCTTTTCCTTTCGATATCTCGTAGGCTTCTAAAGTGGTTGGATGCATGAGCCAGGCCAGTCCCAGAATAGGTTGGATAAGGGGGAAAAAGCCATAATCAGCACCAAATGAACGCCAGACGGTGCGGCCGATCACGTCAGGATAGATAAATCCTAATGTGCCGATAACTAATGTCATTGCTGTTTCAAACCCCAGTACACCAACTGATAAGCGCCATGCCCATTTTTTTCGTACTGTAAATCCAATGGTTGCTATTAGATAGGATAGTGCCGCAATCGCGCTTAACAGAGAAGGCCCATAGGGGCCAGTTCGGCTGCCAGTCGCCAACAAAACAAGTTGATAGACGGCACGAAACCCAGTTGATAAAGCTAATACCGGATATGAAACGGCAAGTATCGTGCCAGCAGCACGAATGAAGCCGGATAGTCCATTTTCTGGTGATGAATTTTCTATTGTTTTGGTTGTTTTTTCTTGCTGACTCATGGCCAAAATTTTAACACAATTGTTGTTTTATGGGCGATTGCTAAGAGTTTCTTCTGGATTAGATCCATCACGTTACAATTTAATTAGGGTGAAATGCTCGGGTTAATGTTTTGGTTGAATTAGTGTGAATAGGAAAATTATCATGTGGAATGAATTTGAGGAACCTGTGTCACTCCCTGAACCTCCGGAAAAGAAGCGGCGTTTTTGGTGGATATTAATCTCATTTATTTTGATTATTGCTTTGTTGGGATCGTCTGTGGGAGGCATGTTCTGGATTTGGCAATTTTGGCGGTCGCAAACGGCCGTTTCTGCTATTACCCAATCGTCTATACAAGAAGAAATTGAGCCAACTGCTGAGATTCGGCCAACAGAAACAGTAGAAGAAGAAGCTTTGATGGAGGCTACTGTTCCCCCAGTGCCTACGTCACCACCTCTTGTCAATAACCGTATCGTGTTTGTCAACCTGCAAGGACGTATCGGAACCGTCGCGCCCACTGGCGAAGATGAGCATATCCTCACTTCTGGGAATCGTCGCTATGTGTTTCCTGCCTGGTCGCCAGATGGTGAGTCGGTCGCCAGCATTGGCGTTGATTCACAAGGGGCAACCATCGACGTATTGGCTGATGAATCGGATGCGGAAGTTGTCGAAGTTTATAGCAGCAGGTCTGAGTCTCCATTTTATATTTATTGGTCCCCGGATAGTCAGCAAATCTCATTTTTAGCCAGCCATCCCAGAGAGCCGATGGCGCTGCATGTTGTTGATTCAGGGGGTGATTCAGATAGTCAGATGATTACGACTGGCGGACCCTTTTATTGGGCGTGGGACCCTGACAGCAGTCAAATGTTGGTTCATACTGGTTTTGCTGGGGATGATGCAAAACTTACATTTGTTGAACCCGACGGGGCCGTTGCTGACGATAATTTAGCAGCGCCTGGATATTTTCAGGTGCCAGGAATTTCTGCAGACGGCCGTTTTGTCGCATATGCTGAAGAAACCCGTAAGGGGAGTCGCATTGTGGTCACGAATCAGGCATCTGGTGATCAATTTAGCGAAGCGCATGGCGGTATCGCCGCGATGTCGTGGAGTCCAGTTGCAAATCAGCTTGCTTTTATTAATAACCCACAGCCAGAAGGAACGGGGTTTGTCGGGCCTTTGCAGATGATTGACGCTGAAACAAACGAGGTAACATTATTGAGTCGTGAGCCTGTATTGGCTTTCTTTTGGTCGCCAAGCGGCCGTTATCTGCTTTATATGAGCTATGCAGGCAACCGTTCAAGTGATGCAAATGCCAGTCGGCCAGCAGCGCCGCAACGGGGCGCATTCTTTAAACCAGCTCAACAATTTGGTCGGCCAGAATTCGATATCGTTTTGATTGACACAACTACAGGGAACGGTCAAATTCTGATGCAAAAGGTTGAATTTTCTCGCATCTTTTTTACACAGTTCTTGCCCTTTTTTAATCAATATTCCCTCAGCCATCAGATATGGTCTCCTGAAAGTGATGCCGTGGTGTTGCCATTTATCATGGATAATCGAGAGATAATCGCCATTCTCAATGTTAATGGCGGACGCCTACAGCCATTAACGAATGGAGAGATTGCTTTCTGGAGCCATCAGTAAAAGTCGATTGGATATGGATTCGTAATGGGGTATTCGTAAACAATCTAATGTGCGATTATCCTAAAATTCGTGGTTTTTAGGTCAGATCATTACAATAGAATAAGTTACGTGAGCAGCCATAAGCTTTCAGAGGAAGACTTAACCGCAGAGTACGCAGATTACGACGCAAATAACGCAGATGTAAGCGGGAAATGAAATT
>QQUD01000389.1 GCA_008501785.1 Chloroflexota bacterium | reverse complement strand
CGGCGCTGGCGTGTGAGTTGGCGGGTGGCGAGCCGGAGATTGTGCATATCAATCAGTTGCTAAAGGGGGAACGACGTTTTCGTGATTATCACATGTTGGTGATTCCGGGTGGCTTTTCGTATGGCGACGACCTGGGTGCGGGTGTGTTGTGGGGCATGGATTTGCGTGAACGGTTTGAAGGGCGGTTACAGCAGTTTGTGGAAAACGGCCGTCCGGTTCTCGGTATTTGCAATGGCTTTCAGGTGTTGGTGAAATCTGGTTTGCTGCAAACAGGTGTCAGCAATCAGCTATCAGCTATCAGCCAGCGGCCGATCACGTTGACTTACAATGAGTCGGAGCAGTTTGAATGTCGCTGGGTTTATTTGGAACCGAATCCGAACAGTGCTTGTTTGTTTACGCAGGGAATGAATGAACCGATTTATTGTCCGGTGGCGCATGGGGAAGGGCGTTTTTCGGTGCAGGATGAAATAGTTGCGGAAATGCTGCAAACGGACAACTTGATTCCGCTTCAATACACCAATTCACCATTACACCAGTCCCAAATTCACAATCAACAATCAACGGTTGGGTATCCGGCGAATCCGAATGGATCGGTGTTGGATATTGCTGCGCTGTCTAATCCGGCGGGGAATGTGATGGGGTTGATGCCGCATCCAGAAAACCACATTTTTCCCTGGCAGCATCCGCGCACCCATCGCGGTGAAGCTGGGATGGATGGGCTGCGATTGTTTGCTAATGGCATTAAACACGCTTAAAGAAGAAATTATTAGAAAGGAACAAAGGGATAAAGGGACAAAAAAGAAAAGCCCTTTGTTCCTTCGTTCCTTTGTATCTTTGTATTAAAAATTCTTCCGAGGAGATTATGTTAACACACGACGATTTGTTAGCCGCAATTCCGAATTGTCTGGCGGGGACCGAGTTTCCTGAATTGGGTCACAAGTATGAAGGGAAAGTGCGGGATGTGTATATCCGTGATGGGGAGCGAGTGCTGATTACGACAGACCGCGTTTCGGCGTTTGACCGGGTACTGGCGGTGATTCCGTACAAGGGACAGGTGTTGAATCAGTTGAGCAATTGGTGGTTTGAGAAAACGGCCGATTTGGTCAACAATCACGTTATCTCAGTGCCTGACCCGAACGTAACGATTGCGCGGGATGCGCAGCCGTTACCCGTTGAGGTCGTGGTCCGTGGGTACATCACGGGTGTGACCACGACATCGCTTTGGTATTTGTATGAGCAGGGCGACCGGCAGCCCTATGGCATTTCGCTGCCAGATGGTTTGCAAAAAAATGACAAACTGCCGCATCCGATCATCACCCCCACGACAAAAGCGGAAAAGGGCCAGCACGATGAAAAGCTGACGCGGCAGGAGATTTTGGACGGTGGGCTGGTTGCGCCTGAGCTGTGGAGGGAGATTGAGGAAACGGCCGTTTCCCTCTTCCAACGCGGCCAAGAAATAGCCGCCAAAGCCGGTTTAATCCTCGTAGACACCAAATACGAAATGGGGCTAGTCGATGGCAAACTAACCCTCATCGACGAAATTCACACCCCTGATTCTAGCCGTTACTGGGTAGGTGATGCTTCAGGACCTGACAGGTTTTTAAAACCTGTCAGGTCTGCCACCGGTGAACCTGAAAACTTCGACAAAGAGTTCATGCGCAAATGGTATGCTGCCCAAGGCTATCGCGGCGACGGCACACCACCAACAATGCCCAACGATTTCATCGCTCAAATCGCTGCCCGCTATATTGCAGCTTATGAAAAGCTAACTGGTCGGACTTTTATTCCCGATGAGCAGCCTGTTATTGAAAGAATGGAGAGGAATTTATTACAAAGGAACAAAGGATGAAAGGGACAAAGGGAAGAAAAGAAAAAGAGAAGACCGTTGAGGATTTAGTGAGTTTTCAGATTATTGGGGCGGCAATTGAGGTACATCGGACGTTGGGTGGACCTGGTTTGTTAGAAAGTGTTTATGAAGAGGCGCTTGTTTGGGAATTGCAAAACAGTGGTTTAAAGGCAAGTTTGTGTACCAATTGTGTATAAAGGCAACCATTTAGCAACACCTTTGCGCATTGACTTACTTGTTGAAGATTTGGTAGTTATCGAAAACAAGGCAACAACTCATTACAATTCCATTTTCGAAACACAAACACTCACCTATTTGCGTCTCATGAATCTACGTTTAGGATTGGTCATCAACTTTGGCGAGAAATACGTCAAAAACGGCATCCATCGTGTCCCAAACCTTTTCTAACTTCTCTTCCTTTGTACCTTTGTCTCTTTGTTCCTTTGTAATAATTTTTTGAGGTAATCAATGAATAATCAAATTATAGTCGGCGTTATTATGGGAAGTACATCTGACTGGGACACAATGAAACATGCGGTGGATGTGCTGGAGGAGTTTGGTGTGCCTTATGAGGCGAAGGTGGTTTCAGCGCACCGGACGCCCGGTTTGATGGCAGAGTATGCGAAAACGGCCGTTTCGCGCAACCTGCACGTCATCATTGCAGGCGCAGGAGGTGCTGCTCATTTACCGGGCATGGTCGCAGCACAAACCTCGGTTCCGGTGCTGGGCGTGCCAGTCCAAAGCCGCACACTCAACGGACTAGACTCGCTGCTATCAATTGTGCAAATGCCGGGTGGCGTGCCAGTCGGCACGGTGGCGATTGGCAAAGCTGGCGCAAAAAACGCAGCCCTGCTGGCGATTGCGATTCTCGGCAATCAATACCCCGAATATCGTGAAAAACTAGAGCAATTTAGGCAAGCACAAACTGCAACGGTAATGAATGATGAACTTCCACCCAGATAAGGAAAGAGTACAGCGAATATTAGGAATCAACGAATGAAGAAGAATCTTATTTGTTGATTCCTATCATTTGTTGTTATCACATGAAAAATATGACAAAAATCATTCACAAAGAACTCAGCTATACCGTGCGCGGGATTTTATTTGATGTCCATAATCAACTTGGTCCCATGTTGCCAGAAAAGTTCTACCAAGAAGCCATTGCAATTGGTCTAGAAGGCAGAGGCATTGCTTGCCAAACCGAAAAAGAGTTTGAAGTAAAGTACCAAGGTGTGCAAGTTGGGCGATATTATGTGGATGTGTGGATTGAAGGTGGTAAGCTGCTACTTGAGTTAAAAGTTGCACCTCAAATTTTGCCCATTCATCGTGCTCAGGCAATTTCTTATCTCAAAGTGACAGATGCGGATTTGGCAAGTGTGGTTAATTTTGGCTGTTGGCAGCTGGAAGATGAGCGGTTGCCAAATCGCTTGCGGGAGAAAACGGCCGTTTCCCCCCAACAAACACCGCAACCAAACAAGACAATCCCATACCCTGAACTAACGACCCAGATTATCAAGTCACTCTACCAAGTTCATCACGAATTAGGCCCTGGCTTTTTCCATCACGTCTATCGGCGTGCAACCATGATTGAACTGCGACAACAAGAAATAAGCTTCGAATACATTAAACAAGTACCTGTTTACTATCACAACACGTTGTTAGGCAATCAGGACAGCCGTTTAATTCTTGTAGAAAATTGCATTTTGCTGGCAACAGTTGCTGTAAAAGAAGTTGATGAAGCCATGAAATCACAATTACGAGCAAGATTACGTTGTCAAAATGCTGAGTTAGGTATTTTAGCAAATTTTAACAGCACCAAGTTAGATATTCATTTTATTAAGAAGGAGTACAACGAATAATAGGAATCAACGAATGAAAAGTTTCTTCATTCGTTGATTCCTAACATTCGTTGTCATCTCGCTTATGAACCAAATTCTCCCACCTTCCACAATCGGCATTCTCGGCAGCGGGCAGCTCGGGCGCATGTTAGCCCTGTCTGCACGACAAATGGGGTATCGTGTGCATGTGCTGTCACCAGACCACGACTCCCCCACCGGGCAAATTGCCGATAAAGAGTACACCGCGTCATACGACAATTTGGACACCGTGCGCGAATTTGCGCGGGGTGTTGATGTCGTCACGTATGAGTTCGAGAACGTGCCAGCTGCCACCGCCGCTGCTTGCGAAGCGTTTGCACCGCTGCGTCCTGGAGCGAAGGCGCTGCACATTTCGCAAAATCGACTGCGTGAAAAGCAGTTTTTTGCGGCAAATGGGCTGCCGGTGACACAGTTTACGGCCGTTTCCACCCTCACCGATCTGCAAAACGGCCTCACCCAAATCGGCACCCCCGCCATCCTCAAAACCGCCACCGCTGGCTACGATGGCAAAGGGCAGCAGCTCATTCGCCAGCCAGAAGAAGCAGAAGCAGCGTGGGAAAAGGTGGGAAAACGGCCGTCTATCCTTGAAGGCTACGTTGACTTTGAACGAGAGCTTTCTGTGGTAGCGGCGCGTGGCATCGATGGTAGCTTTGTGCATTACGACGTAATTGAAAATGAGCACCGCAACCACATCCTCGATGTGTCCGTTGCACCGGCTAACTTGCCACCCAGCGTAGCCGCCGACGCAATTGCGATTGCCGATACGGTGATGGCGGCTCTTGATGCAGTGGGCGTGTTGACTGTGGAGCTGTTTTTGATCAGTAACGGCCGTTTTCGCCTCAACGAGATCGCCCCCCGCCCCCACAACTCCGGCCACCTTACCAATAATGCCTGCGTTACGGGCCAGTTCGAACAGCAATTACGCGCCATTTGTGGCTTGCCTCTGGGCGACACCAGCTACCGCAGACCCGCCGCCATGGCAAACTTACTCGGCGACCTATGGCCGCAAACCCAATCTGCGAAATCATTGATACCCCAGCCCAACTGGACACCCGTTTTCGCACACCCTGACCTACATTTACACCTATACGGCAAGGACGATGCGCGTCCCGGCCGCAAAATGGGACACCTCACCGCCCTCGCCAACAGCACACAAGCGGCCAAAACCCTTGTGCAAACCGTTCGAAATGAGATTGGAGATGTGAGACAGAGATAGAGACAGAGACAGAGACAGAGATGGAGCCAGTTTTTCTGTCTCTTGTCTCTTCAAGGAAAGATTATGGAAAACATACATTTTTTTGATGACGACAAGCCCCATGACGAATGCGGTGTTGTCGGTGTGTACGCGCCAGGGCGAGAAGTGGCGCGGCTCGCTTTTTTCGGCTTATACGCATTGCAGCATCGCGGACAAGAGAGCGCAGGCATTGCCAGCAGTGACGGCCGTATTGCCCACATTCACAAAGGCATGGGTCTGGTCGCACAGGTGTTCAACGAAGACAACCTGCGTCCGCTCAAAGGGCATCTGGCAATTGGACAAAACCGGTACTCGACCACCGGCTCATCCCATCTGCGCAATGCCCAGCCCTACCTGATTGAAACCGTGTATGGACCGCTAGGTGTCGCACACAACGGCAACCTCACCAATGCACTCAGTCTGCGCAAAAAGCTGCTCGAACGCGGCGTTGGCCTTTCATCAACCTCAGACAGCGAAGTGATTACCCAAATGCTGGCAGCCCCTGCCAAAACATGGGCAGCACCCACCAAAAATGGCAACATCACCGACGATGATCGCTGGGTGGCACGCATTCGTGGGTTTATGCAGGTGGCAGAAGGTGCTTATTCGCTGTCGATTTTGACACGTCATGCGATTTATGCGGTGCGGGA
>QQUD01000094.1 GCA_008501785.1 Chloroflexota bacterium | reverse complement strand
GGCGAGAACGGCCGTTACATCCACCTCCAACAACGCCTCATACGAATCCAACGCAAACCGATACAGCCTCGAATTCTGTTCACTACCATCTGCAATATAAAAAGCAAGCGACTCTGTCACTTTGTTGCGACGGATGAATTGAATACGGCCGTTTTCCACTGCACCCACCTGCGCATTCAACCAATCCTGCACACGCGGCGGCAAATCATTATCGGCCGGTGCTTTGGGTCGCCACGCCCCACGCACTTCGAGGATGAACCAGGTTTTGGCGAAAACGGCCGTGCCGATTTGCGGTTCATCCAAATCAGTCGAAACATCTGTGCAGAAAAAATCGGTTGTCGTCGGTAATTCTTTTTCCATAGAGAATTATTCTTTTAGCCACATCCAGCATGAACAAAAATCGTATATGTTTCAGTCTCAACAAAATCTACAATGATTGTTTTTCCACAACCATCACTGCCCCCAAAACAAATTAAGCTTTCAGAGCTTGGATTCCACCATCGGTATTGAGAATGGGACAAGTAGGAACTATTAGAGTTGATTGGTTGAAACGGTGAATTGCAATTCGTATTTTTCTCGAATTCCTTGAATTCATTAGCATCCATGTCAAATTTCCCATACATTGTAAAGTTGTTAAGCCCTGTAAAATGACCATTTACATTGCGGGCAGATTTTGGAAGTGAAAAATCTGCGTTTGTTGCTAATAGTTCGGGATCATTAAATCGGGTCGAAAACAAGTTCCACTTGAGCCAATATAGGAATATGCTACATGCAACGCCTAAAAAAATTATGATTGAGAACGAAATTTTTAGTGATAATGACCAGTTTCTATAGAATCTCATTCGACTCTCTCTCCCCGTGAAATTACAATTCAAGTCAATAGTTGATGGCATTTAAGTTCGTGCAAATATCATAACCTGAATCAACAACAGGTCAAAAAACATTCATCAGAAATTTAGAGTAAAGAAACTTATTGTACGGGCGGGATAGGTCGGAATGACCTATGGCAAAACGCGTAACCTTTGCTCCGACCTATCTCGCCCCCTCCCACAACTTGAAACAGATCGCAAATAATGAAATACTATAATCATTCAAGGAGAATATGATGAGTAAATTGGCACTATTCAATGGCAAACCCATTCGAACTGAACCCTATCCAAAATGGCCTGTTTTTGACGAGAGGGAGGTGGAGGCGGTAACGGCCGTTATCACCTCAGGCAATTGGGGCGGCTACCCCTACCCTGGCCCCAACACCATCGCATTTTTACAACAATTCCTAGAAGTCCAAGGCGGCAAATACGCCGTCGCCATGGTCAACGGCACCGTCACCATGGAAGTCGCGCTCCGTGCGGCTGATATTGGCTGGGGTGATGAAGTCATCGTGCCCGCCTATACATTCCACGCGACCGCATCCGCGCCAATGGCCGCCGGTGCCATCCCCGTCATTGTTGACATTGACCCAGAAACATGCTGCATCGATCCCAAATCAATCGAAGCCGCCATCACCGAAAAGACAAAAGCAATCATTCCCGTTCACATCGCCGCCCAAATGGCAGACATGGACGCCATCATGGCGCTGGCAGACAAATATAATCTGTTTGTGGTAGAGGATTGCGCCCATGCACCCGGTGCCAAATGGCGTGGTCAGGGGGCTGGCACGATTGGGCATTTTGGCTCATTTAGCCTGCAATCAACCAAATCTTTAACCTCAGGCGAAGGGGGTGTGCTGTTTTGCAAAACACCCGAATTAGCCCAACGAGCCGCCAGCATTGTTGATTGTGGTCGCCCCCATCAGCCAGGAGGCGTTGGCGAAGGCGGCACCGTTTACACAATGGGCACCAACTACCGCATGACTGAACTGCAAACGGCCGTTGCTAAAATCGCCATTGAGCGCTTTCCAGAGCAGGCCGCACAACGCGCCGAAATGGGTGCATATCTGGAAGAAGCCCTCAGCGAAGTTCCTGGTGTAAACATGCTGCGGCGAGATCCACGTCACACGGCGCGTTCGTTTTACAAATATATTTTTAAAGTAGATCAAGCTGTATTCGGCATTGATCACAAAACCATTTGTCGCGCATTAACAGCCGAAGGGATTCCATGTTGGGACGGATACCCGCCAATGAACCGGTACGATCTATTCCAACCGGGTTTGTCAAAACTGCCGGTTCCTTCAGCATTTCCCGAATACTTTAAGTTTGAGTCGATGGCATTCCCCGTAACCGAACGGGTGAGTTCCCAAGAAGCAATCTGGCTCGACGAGTCAATTTTCCGCGCAGGCAAACAAGGCGTAGATGACGTGATTGCTGCTTTGCAAAAGGTGTTTGATCAACGCGAATTATTAACAACGATAGTTTAATTGAGAATTTGTCGTAGGGACGGGATAGGTCGGTATGACCTTTTGCATAGCAAATAGCCTTTTCTCCGACCTATCCCGCCCCCTCTTCCAATGCAAAAAAGGGCGAGATAATCGGGAGCATAGATTATTTGCTCCCTCCACAACCTTTCCCGATTATCCCGCCCCTACAAAATTATAATGTTGACATTGCCTCAGCCGCTGCAGAAATGGTGGCAGCAATCACAGATTCATCATGAGCGGTGGAGAGGAATCCAGCTTCGTATTGGGATGGCGCAATGTACACGCCACGATCTAGCATTGCCTGGAAGTATTTACCAAAACGTTCAAGATTCGATTGGCTGGCAGTATCCCAATTGATTACCGGTGCATCATTGAAAAAGACGCCAAACATTGTGCCCAGCCGATTTGCCTGAATCGGAATGCCTGCTTCAGCAGCAGCAGCCGTTAATTCATGGATGAGCTGATTTCCACGCGCCTCAAACGAATCCCAAACTCCTGGTGCCTGAACCGCTTTCAATGTCTCAATCCCCGCCGTCATTGCCAACGGATTGCCAGACAGCGTGCCTGCCTGATACATCGGCCCAACCGGAGCCACCATCTCCATGATGTCCCGCCGACCGCCATACGCACCGACTGGCAGACCGCCACCAATCACTTTGCCCAACGCCGTGATGTCTGGTTTTACGTCAAACAAGGTCTGCGCCCCGCCTGGATGCACCCGGAAACCGGTCATCACTTCGTCAAAAATGAGCAGCGCATCATCGTTAGCTGTTACCTCGCGCAAACCTGCCAGAAAGCCATCTACTGGAGCAACCATGCCCATGTTGCCACTTACCGGTTCTACAATAATTGCAGCAATCTCACCTGGAAACTGTGCAAAAAGCTGCTTCACTGCTTCCAAATCGTTGTATGGCGCGACCAACGTGTCGGCAACTGTCGCCGCAGGTACGCCGGGTGAATCGGGTAGTCCTAATGTCGCCACACCGGAGCCTGCCTGCACCAACAGCATATCCGCATGACCGTGATAGTTACCCTGGAATTTGACGATTTTGGAGCGGCCAGTGAAGGCTCGCGCTAACCGCAGGGCGCTCATCGTTGCTTCAGTGCCGGAATTGACAAAGCGCACCATTTCGATAGTGGGCATCAGCGTCATCACTTGTTTTGCCAGCTCATTTTCGAGGGCGCAGGGTGCGCCGTAGCTGGTACCCCGTGCTGCCGCAGCTTGCAATGCAGACACGACTTGCGGATGTGCGTGTCCTAAAATCAGCGGCCCCCACGACAGTACATAGTCGATATATTGATTGCCGTCCACATCAAATAGGTACGGCCCTTCACCCCGATCAATAAACAGCGGCTGCCCACCTACCGCCCGAAACGCCCGTACCGGTGAATCCACACCACCGGGCAACAGCTTTTTTGCTTCTGCAAACAGTTCAATTGATTTTTGAATATTCATGCTCACTCCAGAATGTTGTTGAGAAATAGATGATTTGATCTAAAAAATATGCTATTATGATAAAAGTAAGCAAAAAATATTATTGCTTACTTGCGAGGTTTAGTATGTTAGTTAAAGTTGGTCCACGAGGACAAATTACAATTCCAAAATCTGTTCGTACCCAGCTGGGCATCAATCCAGGTGACAGTTTAGTAATTGTTTTGACAAAAGATGATGAAATCGTGTTGCAACCAGTGACAGAGACGATATTTGATCTGGTAGGTTTAATCCCGGTGCCAGCTAGCGGTCCACTTTCAATTGAACAATTGCGAGAATCTGCGGTTGATTACATTGTAGAGCGAGTCCAAGAAAAAGATGAATCCTGAAATCGTTTGTGTTGATACCAATGTTTTTATCCGGTTGTTTACTCAGGACGATCCATTACAAACACAGTCAGCTTTGTCGTTATTTCGTGAAGCTCAGGTTGGTAAATTTCAATTTGTTGTCAATGATCTAATCGTTGCAGAAATGGCCTGGGTGTTAAATCGTTCCTACCATTTAAAACCATATCAAGTTAGAAAGCACTTGCTGGCAACCATAAATATGCCATTTATTGAAGTTCGTTCAGCCGATTTAACGATGCGTTTAACGGATGTGTTAGCTTTGAATGTGACAACGAATATTGGTTATTCTGATGCGTATATTGCCATTTGGATGAAAGCGCATCAAATTACAACAATTTACACCTTTAACCGCAAACACTTTTCCCGTGTTGCGGGGCTTGACGTTCGTGTTCCTCAAACCCCCATCAAAAACTAATTATCCACACCTGTCATTTCGAGGTCCTCCGAGAAATCCCCTCTGCCTAATGGAATATGGGAATTCTTCTCGAAGACTCATCGAAATGACGGTTTTTTTATTTGCTTGTCGTTTCTTGCACGTACTCAACGAGTTGGCGCACGGTGTCTACAGGGACGTTGGGGAAGATGCCGTGGCCGAGGTTGAAGATGTGGCCGGGATTCCCGTTTGCCCTCCCTAATACATCATCTACCCGCTTTTTCAGCTCCGGCCAGGGGGTGAGCAGCGCGACGGGGTCCAGGTTGCCCTGAATGGCGCGATCTGTGCCGATTTTTTCCCAGGCCATATCGAGCGGCAGCCGCCAATCGACGCCGATCACATCTCCACCACAAGCGGCGACTTCGTTCAGGTAAACGGCCGTTCCCGTACTAAAATTAATCGTGGGCACACCTGTCTTGGCAATTTGTTCAAACAGCATCGTGTTGTACGGTTGAATGTAGCGCACATAATCCTGCAAACCAAGAGCCAATCCCGCCCAAGAATCAAACACCTGCAACGCGCTGGCCCCATAAACCACCTGTTTTTTGAGATAATCTACCTGCACAGCGACCAGTTTGCGCATCAGCATATCCCATGCATCGGGATCGGTGTACATCAGCGCTTTCGTTTTGGCGTATGTTTTCGAGCCGCCACCTTCGATGGCGTAGCTGGCAAGCGTAAACGGTGCACCGCAGAATCCGATTAGCGGGGTTCCTTTGGGGGTCAGTTCATCTGATACCAGTTTGATTGCATCCAGCGTGGGCTGCATGTTTTCTTCAGCGGTAGGAATGCGCAGTGCTTCGATGTCGGCGGCGTTGCCAATGGGATTGTAAATGACTGGACCTTCGCCTTTCACGAATTCCAGGTTGAGACCCATGCCAATCAGCGGCGGCAAGATGTCTGAGAAAATGATGGCCGCATCCATGCCAAAAGCGTTGATCGGCTGTAAGGTGATTTCGGCCGCTAGTTCAGGCGTGCGCAT
>QQUD01000640.1 GCA_008501785.1 Chloroflexota bacterium | reverse complement strand
TGAAGGCAAAAAAGTTGCTTGCAGTGCTGATGTAACGATAAGCTGGTGGTGTTGCCAGCAGATAATGAACCAAAGGCATCAGCACATAACTCAAACCAAACCCTGCGAGTAACAATGCGCCAGAACGCGGCATTTCTTTGCGCCGCCATATGCGCAAAAAGGTCATAACTGCCAGCCAGACAATGCCGCCAATAATCCCGCCAACCGAAAAAATCCAAACAGTAGCATTACTAACTGACAACCCGCGCCCCGGTAGTTCAATAACCCGCAAAAGCAACAGCGATGGAATCAACCCAACGCCATCAGCCGCAAGCCAAAACAAGTCTACAGGCTGTTCTGCTGCCCATTTTCCCGGCAACAACGCCACAGCCAGACCAAGCAGCGTTGCCACAACACATGCGGCAGCTAATGCTGGCGGCAAGGTGGGCCTATTGACGGTCATTGTAATCAGCGGAATGCCTATTATCAGAGGAACGGATCCAAACAACCAAACATGCCACCAAGCTGATGGCAAAAAGTGTTGATTACGCCGAACAGCCAATTGTGCTTGCAGCCAATTGGCAGCCATGTAAATTAACATCACCATGCCTGCTGCCACTAAACCCGCCATCCAATAACGACTGCGGGTCATTTCGTCAAATGGTTGCGAAAGGGGAATGCCAACGGTGGTATGGCCGTACAAAAAGATGCTGTAGCGGTTGGCAATGCCAAACCAATAATAAAATAGTCCGAGAATAAAAATTGAGATGATGGTGGCTTCTAGAAACGGCTGCACTGAGCAAAGTCGAAACGGCCGTTTCCAATCCCTACCTCGAAACGATTTCATTTACCCTCCAATTGAACACGTTTCTATTGACTAAAACACCCCATCTTCAAACTTTGTGACAGCAAACCTCAACTCAACGTCCAGAATTATTTTAATCACCACTTGCATCAGATGCCAATTGGATTGTCCCTTTCGATCTGGGTGTAAAGCCAAAACCCATTGCATCGTGGCTGATGCCAATCGTAATGAAGGCATGAGGGTCAACGGCCGTTACCACCCTTTTCAAATCATTCACCTGAGGCCGCGACACGGTACACCAAACCACATAATGCGTCTCCCCTGTAAAGCCGCCCTTAATTTCCCAATAGCTTGCACCACGATGCAGTTCATCAATTAAAACTTTCGCTATGTTTTGCGGTTGATTCGTAACAATGGTGGCGGTACGCGTACTGCTGGGGCCTTCCAGCGTGTAATCAGAAGCCAATCCGTTGAGAAACAGCATCAAAAACGAATAGAGCGCAACTTCCCAACCAAACACAATACCCGCCAGCGCAATGATAAACCCATCCGTATAAAAATAAACCTGACTGAGTGGTTTGCCGGTCTTCTTCTGATACACACGCCCTAAGATGCCAGTTCCCCCCATCGTGCCACCTGCCCGAAAAATAAGACCACCGCCAATACCGCCAACGATGCCACCATAAATGCTGCTCAACAGCAAATCTTCAGTAATTGGAAATGCAGGCAACCATTGTGGCAAATAGATGATGAAAAAATCAGTTGCAATGGAAAAGATAGTTGCCGCAATAAGTGTGCGCAATAAAAACCCCCATCGCCCTAAATAGAAAAAGCCGACTAGCAGCAAAGGCAAATTGAGAATCCAGAACAACAAACCCACCGGCCATCCCGTAAAATGATGCACAATAATGCCTAATCCCCCCAATCCACCAGCAGCAATATTGTTTGGCACCTGGAAAAGTGTGTACCCAAACGCCACAAGCAGCGTACCAACCGTTGCTAATGCTAATGATTTTGTTTCGTGCCAAACGGCCGTTTTCGACACCACCGGCCACTTTATCTTCAATTTCCGTCGTTTTTTCACCTTACTAATCATGATCATTCCTTACAAAAACAAACCGTGCATTGCCTAAAGCGCCGCACGGTATTTTTGCTTTTATTTAATTTTTTGATGGTAAAGTAAACTGCTTATCCTTCCATTACCACCCTTCTGCATCTACGAAATCCTCATCAACGTACTTCATCTTCCCATCTTCATCTTCATAGGTCCAGCCATCAAAATCGTCATCATCTTCATATGGGTCATCATACGCCCAATCAAGTTTGAGTGGATTTATAGTTAACACTTCAAGCTCAGTATCACACTCATCACAAACAACAAACTCACCTAACTGCAACGGATACTTAAATCGTAAGCGGCTGCCACAGGCCGGACAACTTGCCGACTGCAATTTACCATTTGTATGATTTGACATGGAAATATTCTCCTACTCCAATCAAAAACACAGATTTAATTGTTAATCAGTGCATAACTATAAAATTATTATGTTACAAATTTAGGGTAAAAAATGTGTCAAGCCCGTATAAAAAGGTCGTTTTTCGTAGCAAAAATGTGTAAATAGGTGGCGAGTGGCAAGTGGCGAGTGGAAAAACTCGTCACTTGCTACTCGCTACCCTCTCACCCTTCTTCAAACCGATACCCAATCCCCGGCAAATTTTGAATATAAATCGGCACTTTCGGATTTGGTTCGATTTTGCGGCGCAGACGACGCACAAGGCCGCGCACAAGCTCCCGATTTCCTTGCCCTTCATATCCCCATACGCGCTCAACAATGACGTCGATGGGGATCACCTGATTGAGGTTCGTCATCAAAATGTAGAGGAGGCGAAATTCTAATAAGGTTAAGTGCTGTGCGTCTTTATCGGGCAAGTGTACAGTGCGGGTTCCTGGCTCTAATGTGACATCTCCAGCCGACACCGTTGACAACACAGACATCGGAATATTGCCAGCACGACGCAAAAACATGCGTACATAACGCACCAACACGCGAGAGGAAAACGGCCGTTTCATCACCAAATCTGCCCCTGCATCCAACAACTGACAATGTTCCGACTCCGGCAAATTCTCAACCAGCACCAGCATCGGAGCCTGCGAGACAGCACGCAACGCTTTCACATCCTCAATGGCTTGTACGGTCGTATCCGGCGCAATCACCAACAACTCAGCAGGACTTTCCAACAAAGATTTCGTCACCAAATTTACATTCGCACTTCTGGCAACCGTTAACCCGGCATTGCGCAGCACAAAACTGAGTACATTCCGATTCTCTTCATTTTCTGCAATCACAATCACATGCATCATGTCCCGTCCTCTCGCCAAAACAAAAAATAGGCAAACGATAAAACGTGTTTTAAGCGTGTTTTATCATTTGCCTATTCAACTCATTTTTAGCAACAAAAAGTTGCGATATGTACCAAGGATTTATGCCGAAGCAATAAACGTATGCCCGGTCAACCCTTGCGTAATCGTAAACATGCTGGTCAGCCAAATGCGACGAATGGTTAAGAAGGGTGATATGGCTTGATGTTCGTTATTGGATAACGGCCGTATCGAATAATACCCCGCAAAAAATGCCTCCGACGCATCTGCACTACTTTGATGCATCAAATCCGTATTCAGCAAAAACGTGGCAATATCATACGCTCGCCACCCAGGACCACATAAATCAAAGTTGAAAAAGGTCGGATTATTGTTTTGATCAAAAAACGTACTGGCCGTATGGAAATCGCCACCAATGGGACCCCAACCATCAGTCGTGGTTTCCTCATTGGCAAACAACGTTTCCAATTCATCCTTTGCCTCTTCCGCTGAATAAACTAGCAGGTCAAGCTGCTGTGCTTTACTAGGTTTATCCTTCCAAAACTTTTGAATACGCGCCAAAGGCTTGTCAATCAGATATTCCAAATCCAACGGTCTTCTTTCATATGGCCCTTCATATTCATTTGAGACCAAATGAATTTTAGCCATATTCTGACCAGTAATAAAAAGCTGTTCTTCATTACTAACAGATAAGTTTGTCCCTTTTGCAAAAGTAAACACGGCAAAATACCGCAACCCTTCAGGGGCCAATACACTTCCTAAAAACCCACCATCACTTCGAGGAAGTGGGCTGGAAACAGGAAGATCGTTCTCTTTCAAAAAGGTCAGCCAATTCAACTCATACTCATAATCAGACCGCTGCCGATCCAAATGTTCTCCGCGCTGATAGACGCGCACTACATAAATCTCACCACTTTTGGCTATAACTTTATAGTGGTCGTTGTCTTGACTGCGCAACATTTTGCTAAATAGACGGCAAGTCGCAATGTCACCTAAATCATATTCTTGCTCGATCACTCGTGCCAATGCATCCCCGTCGATAAATGAACGAGATACCTGGATTTGTTCCATGATTAACCTCCACAGTAAAAGATTGGAGAATGGCTTTCTTCACGCCTAAAGTTTAGTCTGAAATCTCACAATCCGTGCTTGATGGTCATATTGTCTCTTAAACCATTACTTTCGCAAACTTAACACACTAAAACGGAGTGGAGGCTTTAGCTGGAACGTTCCGGCTCAAGCCTTCACTCCAATATGCTATCATTTACGAAACCCATCAATACTCGCCTGCCAATGTCCATCTCGCTCCCCAGGCACAAATGGCAAATAGTAGCTGACCCGATCCAACAACGAACCATACTTTTCTTGAATCAATTCAGGCAATTCAGCCCATGTCCCCGTCACAGCCATTGTGTTCAACATATCATCGTTGATTAGTTTTGGCATCTCGTCCCAAGCTCTCGTACGCGCCATTTTGCTCAATTGCAGCGCCGTTTCTTCCCATCCGTGCAGTTCAGCCAATACCCGATAAGCCGGGGTACTCATGTAAAACGAGATTTGCTGTTTAACATGCGCTTCAGCCCAGGCTGCATAATCAGGATCATCGGTAGGAATCGCAAACACGGCCGTATTCAACACCAAATCATCTCGAGAACGGCCGTTTTTCACCAACCCTTTCTCCAACTGCGGCAGCGCAAACTCCTGCAAATACTTCACCGAATGCAATGCATGAATATGCACCCCATCACACACCTCACCCGCCAAACGCAGCATCTGCTCATTCACCGCCGCAATATAAATCGGCACTTGTGGATGTTCATTCGGCCCTGGATTAAAAAACGGCGTCATTAGTTGCAGCTTAAAAAATTCACCGACAAAATCAAGCGGCTTATCATGTTGCCAACAATCCCAAAAAGCACGCACTGCCAAAATCGTTTCCCGCAGCTTTTTGATCGGCTTCTCCCACTTTACCCCCAGACGCAGCACATTATGCGCCTTCACCTGCGGACCCAATCCCAAAATAAAACGCCCTTCGCTGAACCGTGCCAAATCCCACGCCATCTGCGCCAAAATCGCCGGACTGCGCGGAAAAGCCACCGCAATTGCCGTGCCCAAATTAATACGGCTGCTGTGTTCCGCCGCCAGCACCAGCGGCAAAAACGGATCATGACTCGTTTCGGCCGTCCACATGCCATCAAACCCCAATGATTCGGCCGATTTTGCATACACATCCATTTCATTCAAATCATGAGCCAGCAAAGTCACATCAAACTTCATCATACCCTCCAAAAATTGTTACCCATCAATAATCTTCACCAAAGGCCACTTTTCAGCAATACGCTTTTCTCGATAACGCTGGCGGTATTGCTCAAGCGTCACTTGTGCTGGATTTCGACGCAGGGTCATTTCGAATAAATCTTGTAATCCAAACGGTGCCACAACCATCAAAGAATCGTCT
>QQUD01000257.1 GCA_008501785.1 Chloroflexota bacterium | reverse complement strand
AAGTTGGCGTTAAATACGAGTTTGCAATCCCCAGAATGACATCATCCTGCATCGAGATTGTCCCAATATTCGAATACTGCGTCGTCATGATCAGCACAATGCCGCTCCACGCCAACAAACCCGCCAATGTCACTACAAACGAGGGAATCCCGAATTTGGTAATGAGATACCCTTGAAAAAGGCCAATCATCGTTGTGGTGAGCAACGCAGCCCCCATTGCTAGCGGCCAGGACCAATTCGATGCCTCTTCCCGCAGCAGCAGCACCATCACTACACTACCAACCCCGCTCACATACCCCACTGACAAGTCAATTTCAGCAATCAATAACACAAACACCACGCCAATCGCAATCGTCGTGATGCCTGCCATTTGCAGCAATAAATTCACAAAGTTGCGCGGTCCAAAAAACATTGGCTCACGAATGCCAAAAATTATGGCAATGATTAACAACCCTGCCAAAAGGGGTAGTGATCCCAACCGCCCGGCCCGCACGCGGGTTAACCAATTTTGAAAATACTCTTCAAGCGTTTCTTGTCTGTGATTACCCATGTTTGGTTTTGCTGTTTCTCTTTGTGAGATGCTGTTCATTGTATAGTGATTGATCCCCTTTGTAGAGACGCAAAATCTTGCGTCACTATTTAATGATCCTCTGGGCAATATTCTAAAAACCTGCCGACACAGATTTCTTCCCAGGTACGAAAACCATCGGCAATGACAGTTTCGGCAATATTTTCTTTGGTGATGCCAATCGGTGTCAATGCGTAGTAGGGAATCTCCTTTGTGCCATTGTGTAGTGTAAGTCCACCCGTTAAGCTCTCCAAATTCTCATCGTGCAGCAGTGCCATCGCTACTTCTACCGCCGCAAAAGCTTCAGCGCGAATGGGTTTGTAGACGGTCATCGCCTGATCCCCTGCTAAAATGTTTTGGATACTGCTAACCGTGGCATCTTGTCCAGAAATGGGGATGTTGGCTAAATTGATTCCCGCATTTTTAAACACGGCTATGGCTGCATTGGCCATATTGTCGTTGCCAGCGAAAACGGCCGTAACCTCACCATTCGCCGCCGTCAAAATTTGTTCAAATGCCACCAACGCTTCCTGCGTATTCCATTGTGACACCCATTGCTCATCAACCAGATTCCAAGAGCCATCATCAAAATGTGGCTGTGCCGTAGAAATATACCCTTCTCGAAATAAGGTTGCATTGTTATCTGTGGGGCTGCCGTTGAGCAAAACAACATTAGGCGTACCCGGTTGGGCATTGATCAAGGGTTCAAGTACCTCACCCATTGCTCTCCCAACCTGCACATTGTCAAAACTGACATAAATATCTGCGCCGGGGCCTTCAACGGTGAGGCGGTCATAATCCATCACTTTAACCCCCGCTTCCCGTGCGGCTGCAATAATAGCCGCCCCCGATCCAGAATCAAGATTAACTAGCAGTATTAAATCCGCGCCATCTGTAATCGCTTGCTCCGCCTGAATTTGCTGTGTGCGTGCATCACCTTCGGCGTTGACAATTGTATAGTCAACATTGATGGCTGAAAACGCTTCCTCGAAAAAACGGCGATCATCTGTTTCCCAACGAGCTGAACTGATAGAGTCAGGCAGCAATACCCAAATGTTCCCCTCAGAATTGCCCGTTTTATTCGATTCATTGTTTGTGTTCGATGGGAAATTTGCCTTGTTAGTTGTGTCTACACTCGTTTGTGTTGCACAGGCAGCGAATAAAATTGAGATTAGAAAAGGTAAAAGGAGCCATATTTTTTGTCTCACAACATATTCCTCTCTTGCTCAACTGTATGTATTATCTGCATAAATTTGAAAAACAAAAGCTTTTATCCAGACCTCTAAAGTCTCTTGAGAAGCTGTGTTGTATTTATACCCCTTCATATCCAACTATCATTATAGAATCCCCCTATGCACATTAGGGGATTTCCCCTAGCCGACAATGTGCAGATCACAAAGATGTAGGCAAGCCATTACAGAGATGGCATAATACTAATATGAAACCTGCACGTGTCTTATTAGCAGACGACCACGCTGTTGTTCGCGCTGGCATTCGAAATGCCCTGGAAGAAATGCCAGCCATTGAGATTGTTGGCGAAGTCGGCGATGGTCCGTCCCTCATTGAATCAATAGAAACTTTGCAGCCAGATTGTGTGCTGCTTGATGTAACCATGCCTGATTTTGAGCCGATTTCGGCCATTCGTCGCATTCGTGCGCGGCATCCATCGTTACGAATTTTGGTTGTCAGCGCATATGATGACGATGTGTATGTGCAAGGGTTGTTAAGTGTGGGGGTAGATGGATACCATTTGAAAGATCAGCCTTTGAGCGATTTGCGACTGGCTTTTGAGCGAGTATTAGCTGGTGAACGGTGGATTTCTAGCTCATTGTTGGACAAATTGCTGCGTCCGCAATCATTGTCCACAGGAAAATCCAATTTATCAACACGGCAACGCGATATTTTACGCCTGTTGGTGAAAGGAATGGACAATCGTGCGATTGCAACGCGGCTAGATTTAAGTGTGAAAACGATTGAAAACCACCTCACGCGGCTTTATCGACAGTTAAAAGTACAAAGCCGTTTGGAAGCCGCCAGGTTTGTGCAGGAGCATCCTGAAGTCATTGGACAAATGGGTGAAATAGCCGCGCAAGCCCCTGTCGAAGTGCATCCGCCCAATCTGGAACAGGTTTCGGTGCTGTTGGTTGATGATAATCGGCGGTATCGACACCAACTGCGCCGCATGGTTGGCAAAGCGTTTCCGCAGGTGATGATTTATGAGGCGAGCAATACGGAAGAAGTGCTGCAGTTGGTTGAGCAGGTTAATCCGCAAGTGATTTTTGTGGATGTGGTGTTGGGGGATGAGGACGGTATTCAATGTACCCGACGCATTAAATTGCAGAATTCGGCTCCGCGCATTATTTTAATTAGTGCTTATCCAGACAGAGAATTTCATCGACGTGGTTTAGAGGCGGGCGCGATGGCGTTTTTAGATAAAAAAGATTTGGATGCTGCGGCTTTGCACCATATTTTAGAAGATATTTTTGTGTAAATGTTTACAACACCTCAGCTTGACATTAGAAATTTAAGCCGACGCGTAGGTAATCAGGCGGCTCTGGTTGATGTTGGTTTTTCTGTTCAGCCTGGAGAGGTCGTGGGGTTAGCAGACCGGGTCGGCACATCAAAATCTGCCTTGGTGCAGGTGTTGGCTGGCCGGATGTCGCCAGATGCAGGCGCGATTCAATTTGAGGGTGACTATATTTCTTGGCCGGTGGCACCAGAACGATTTCAAATTGAAGTTATTTATCAAGACCCGGCCCTGGCTGATTTAATGGATGTGACCAGTAATATTTTTCTAGGTCATGAAATTTGTTACTCTTTTTTAGGTGAATGGCTAGAAATTCCCAATACATCGAAAATGCATAATGAAGCACGCCATTTGTTGGCATCGCTCGATGTGGAACTGCCTTCTCTGCATGAGAAGGTGGGGAACCTGACAGATGAGCAGCGGCAGCTAGTGGCGATTGCCCAGGTGTTGGCGCGTCCAGCGAAACTGGTGGTTGTGGAAAATGCGGATTCGCTGTTGAGTTTGCCATACCAAAATAAGTTGCTGGATGTGATTCGAGAGTGGCAGCGGCGGAAAACGGCCGTTCTCTTCTCCAGTAAAAACATTGACCACCTGTTTGCGGTGTCAGATCGGATTGTGGTGTTGCGAGACGGCCGTTTAGTCACCGATGTGCGTACCGACGAAACCACCCGAGAAGCCATTGTGGGCGCAACCGTGGGCATGGCCGACCGACGACAGCGAACGCCTGTCATCTGGGCCTTAGACAGCTACTATCGCGCCCGCAATCAAGCCGAAACATTGCGCCACAACGAGCTGTTGTTGAAACGTGACTTGGAGGCTCAAGACTCACTCAATCGTCAGTTGGTCGATCAACTTGCCAAACAAGTCAAAGCGCTAGATAGCGCCAACCAAGCACTGCTAGATGCCCAACGGCGGCTCATGACTGAGCGTGAACAAGAGCGCAAACGGCTGGCACGTGAATTACACGACCAGATGATTCAAGATTTGTTGAGCCTCAACTATCGGCTGGAAGATATTGAAGAAAAAGCGGCTGGTGATGCCAAATTAGCTGATGACGTGATTGAAGTGCGCCAAGATATTCGCACGTTAGTGGAAGATTTGCGCCGCATTTGTGGCAACTTACGCCCGCCAACCATTGATAGTCTGGGGTTAGGTGCTGCGTTGCGATCCTTTTTGGGTGATTGGAGCCAGCGCACCGGCATTCGCACCAATCTCTCGCTAGACAGTAATTTTGGTCGATTACCTGAAACGATTGAGCTGTCTATTTTTCGCATTGTGCAAGAAGGGTTGAGCAATGTGTGGAAGCATTCCAGCGCCGAAAAGGTGCAAGTGACGTTAGAGCATACCTCGCCCCGATTGCTGCTGGTGACGATTGAAGATGATGGGCAAGGCCTGGAACAAGGTGTTAATCTTTCAACGTTGAGCCAAAGCGGACATTATGGCCTGTTGGGGATTAGTGAGCGCGTGGCGCTGATGGGGGGGCGGCTCCAGTTTCAAAACAAAGAGGCTGGGGGGATGATGATCCACGTCCAAATTCCGCATCCAAGAGTGGCCCCAGAAGAGGATTTGAGTGAATTTGGATTGTTGTAAGCGTTTTCTTAATCTGCATTTATCTGCGAAAAACTGTGTCCTATTTTGATTCCCCGTTGAGATTGAATTATTTGCTGATAGTAGTGGGTGCTGGCTAGAAACAAGCTGCCGCCAATACCGATGTACATGATTGCCAGGTATGGTTTGGGAATTGGCGAATATTTACGTAAGAAAATGCCCAGTGAGATCATAAACGCAACCAGCGGGTAACTGCTCCACTGTTGAAATGCAAAAATGCATACTTTTTCGTTATTGATTTGAACAATGCGATTGATATTTTTCTTGGCTAATTTTGAAAAACCGAAAGCATAAATGGTTATCGCTAACCCAATGCCTGCCAAGACAAAAGGAACAATCGTTAACCATTTTAGAGGCGCTAACCAACCATAGGCGAGCTTGTTTAGAAAAATGCCGACGCCAGACCACATGAGTCCGGCGACAGCATAAAGCCAAAGTTTGTTTGTTGCAGGTTTCAGTTTTCGCAGTAAATTCATTGGTGGATATATCTCTTACCTATCGAAGCGTATAACTTATCTATTTACTTACGAGAAGAATGCCCCTTTGGAGCCAACTTTTATCCCCGAAGGGCCTATCATCTCGTAGCGATTGAGTTTACGCCTCCGCAAGTTTTGGCTGTGGTAAGGGTTTGCGCAAAACGACATTACCCAAAAGCACAGCCCCGCCCAATGTTGCACCCCAACCAACAATAGCAAGTACTGAATGCCACACATCGGCGTAGTTGATGCCGCTGATCATGTGGGTAGGACCGGCCCAATATTGCACAGTGAGTACGATGATGCCGCTTACGATCATGGCAACACCTGCACCCATTCCGGATGTGTCATCGTCATTTGAGCGGTTGAACTGACTCCAGACGCTTGGAATGCGGAAGATGAGAAATACGATCAGTGTGACGAGTGTGGCATATACCACGAAAT
>QQUD01000982.1 GCA_008501785.1 Chloroflexota bacterium | reverse complement strand
ATTTTATCCGATACAAGCTTATCAACAACACACTAACCATCAAACTATTCATTAACCATTCACCCATTCACCCATTAATTATTTTCTTCATTCCCCAAACTGCCTTTTACCAAACAATCCCTAACTGCGTTACAATGCAAACATGAATACACGACCACACCGCGTCATGCTGTTGACAACCCCTCAAACATACCGCACCGAGGCGTTTGTGCAGGCGGCAGACAAGCTAAATATCGAAATTGTCAAGGTGATGGACATGCCGCAGCCGCTAGCAGATGAATGGGGGATGCGGTTAGGGGTTGATTTTAGCCAATCAAAAACGGCCGTTTCCACCCTCACCACCTTCGCTAAAAAACGGCCGTTGGCCGCTATTATGGCGGTTGATGATGCAGGGGCGCTGCTGGCTGCTCAGGCTAGTCAGGCTTTGGGTTTGCCGCACAACGCTGTTGCAGCGGCAGAGGCTGCGCGTAACAAATACACGATGCGCCACATGTTAGCGGATGCAAATGTGCCTTCTCCGCCATTTTTGCGTTTTACGTCTGCGGATACAAACGAAAGCATTGCGGCAAAAGTTCAGGCTGAAATTGGGTATCCATGTGTTGTTAAGCCGCTGCATTTGAATGGCAGCCGGGGCGTGATTCGTGCAAATAATGAGGGGGAGCTGCTTGCGGTTGTTGCCAGAGTATGTGGCATGTTGCGCAATATGGGCAGCGCTCCGACATTCCTGGTCGAGCAATTTATTCCGGGTGTAGAAGTGGCGTTGGAAGGGGTTTTGCATAACGGCCGTTTACAAACCCTTGCCCTCTTCGACAAACCTGATCCGCTCGATGGCCCATTTTTTGAAGAAACAATCTACGTCACGCCCTCCCGCTTACCTGATGATGTGCAGGAGTTGATTGCACAGACGACAGCGGCAGGTGCGCGGGCGCTTGGTTTGCAAACGGGGTCTGTTCATGCCGAACTGCGCGTGAATGAGGCTGGCGCGTGGATTGTGGAGGTTAACGGCCGTTCCATTGGCGGCCTCTGTTCCCAAACATTGCGCTTTGACATGGGCATGTCGTTGGAAGAACTGCTGCTGCGGCAAGCGTGTGGACTGGATGTGAGTGCCTTGCAGCGAGAACAGCAAGCCAGCGGCGTGATGATGATTCCCATACCACACGGTGGCATTTTGCGAGAGGTTCGCGGGGTCGAAGCCGCCAAAGCCGTATCACACATTGACGATGTCAACATTACCGCTCCGCTCAACAATCGGCTGGTTCCTCTGCCTGAAGGGGAGAGTTACCTGGGGTTTATCTTCGCATCAGGCAATGATCCCTGCACTGTGGAATCTGCCCTACGGCAGGCTCACGCCCATCTCCATTTTCAGATTGATGAAGAGATTCCTTTAAGGATAACTTAATTCTGAAGCGAAATGAAAAAGGATTTCAGAAATCTTAAACGCAGATTATGAAGATTTTGGACGCAGATTAAGAGATTGAGAGATTAATCTCCCAGTCTCCCAATCTCACAATTCTAAATTCTTACCGCAAAGGATGTGGGTTATGAGGTGGATGGCAATCGTCTGGTAGGGGATTTTTATACGGCCGTTTCGCAATTTGAGCCTCAAACTCATTGCGCACTGTTTGCAAACGAGCCGGGTCTTTGAACAATTCAACGGATGCCCCGGCCATCACTTGCGCAGCATACATCATTCCCTTGTGGCCAATTCCCGTTCGGCCTGTTGCAACTACGCCCCACGTGTGGGCTGGTACATTTGTTGGCCAGCAAGTTGTGATTAACATGCTGAGTGGTGTAATCCAACTAATGTCACCGACATCGGTTGAGCCGGTCATCACTTCGCCAATATCATTGGCTTCACGGACTTGACCCAGCAGTGGCTGTGCAGCTTCTTCAGCCGTTATTTTGATTCTATTTTGCAAGAAAGAACGCGCTCCTGGCGGGTTTTGGCTGTTGATTTTTTCGGCATATGCCATCTCTTCTTGTGTAAACTCAATCGGACCCAATTTTTGCATGACTTCGTGCTGAAGATCAGACAATGTATGGTTGCTTAACACACATGATGTGGCTGAATCAATAATCATCTCCATCTCCGTCTCCGTCATCATAGCTGCTCCTTTGGCGACTTTGAGGACGCGTTCAGTCAATTCATCCACTTCTTCTGGCAAATGAGCGCGAATATAGTAAAACACTTCGGCAAAATCTGGCACCACATTAGGCGCACCGCCACCATGTGTAATTTGATAGTGAAGACGCACATTGTCTTTCACATGTTCTCGAAGATAGTTGACGCCCACATTCATTAACTCAACCGCGTCGAGTGCGGACCGTCCCAGGTGTGGTGAACCGCCCGCGTGGGCGGCCTGCCCGTGAAATCGAAAGAAGGCGTGGTTGACACCGATAGCGCTTCCCTTTTTTGCCATATTGAAATTGCCTGGATGGAAGTTGAAGGCGGCATCGAGATCATCAAAAACACCCTCACGTGCCATAAAAACCTTGCCACCGCCTCCTTCTTCGGCTGGGCAACCATAGTAACGGACCGTTCCGGGCGTACCTGTTTCTCCTAGCCATTGTTTCACTGCAACGGTTGCTGCCAAGGCACCGGTCCCTAGCAAATTATGGCCGCAGCCATGGCCGTGGCCGTTTAGCTCGATGGGGTCAGGGGATGGCTGATTTTTTTGGGACAAGCCAGGGAGGGCATCGTACTCGCCCAAAAAACCAATCTTAGGGCCAGAACCATCTCCATTTTTCCATTCGGCCACAAAGCCGGTTGTGATGCCGCCAATATCCCATGTGATGTCAAATCCAGCTTCCTCCATATAGTCGGCCTGGAGTTTGGACGACTTAAATTCTTGCCAGCGAATTTCGGAGTAATCCCATATTTCATCTGCCATTTGAATAAATTGGTCTTGGTTGGCAGTAAGCCAATCCGCAACATCGATTTTTGTGTTCATCTTCATCCTTAATACTCTGTAACAAGAGTCTTGTATTCAATTTTCCCGAAAGCTATGAACCAAAGGCTCAAGCAAAACAACTTTGCAGCTTCCGGGAAAGTCGATAATCTTTTGTTGCATAGTACGTGAAAAATTGATTGATAGATATTTTCAAGACATATCTGAATGCATCAATAGTATTGCACCATCTGGCGAATACGATACTATCGACTTAATTCGGATATTCTCTATTTTTTGCGTGGAGCCGTGTTTTCTGGAACCCATCCTTCGGGCATTTGGGCACCTTCACCGAAGAAGAATTCTTCCATTTGCTGCATAAGGAAGTTTTGTGCCTGAGGGTCGGCCAGATTGAGGCCGTAATGGTTGATGAGAATGGTAGATTGCTGCGACCATAGTTCCCAGCCTTGCCGTGAGATTTCTTGGTAGATGCGCTCGCCGAGTTCGCCGGGAAACGGCCGTTTTGGCAACGCTTCCAACTCCCGACCTAACTTAGCGCAGTTGACCATGATCATTGTTTTTTCGAATCGAGCCATGAGATACCTTTACGATTTACGATTTTTGATTGACGATTTAGATGTGTGAATCGTAAATCTAAAATCGTAAATCGTCAATTATTGGACGGATCGTTTGAGAATTATCTTTTTTGGTATGTTTGGTGTGTTGTCTCGTTTGCCGTTGGCGGTGTTGTTGCAGGCTGGCGTGGATGTGGTGGGTGTGGTGGTGCCTGCGAACCGGGTGCCGCCGTTTTTGTTGGAGGGTAACGGCCGTTTCCCAACCCCAATCACCCCAGTCCAACCACCCCAACCCACGACAAACCTGTTCCAACAAGATTCATCCATTTCCACACTTGAACTTGCCGCGCAGCATCAAATTCCGGCATTTGGTGTGCGCCATTTGCAGGCAGAAGCCACATTGAACAGTTTGCGAGCCTTATCGCCAGATGTGATTTGTGTTTCATGCTTTCCGCAAAAGCTGCCGCCTGTGCTATTGCAGTTGCCCCGGCTTGGTTGCCTCAATCTACACCCTTCGCTGCTGCCCCATTTTCGCGGACCAGCCCCTTTATTTTGGACATTTCAACGTGGTGTTTCCGAAACAGGCGTCACGATTCACTGGATGGATGAGGCGTTTGACACAGGCGATATTGCTTTACAAAAGCCGTTGACCTTGCCTGATGGCATTTCGAATCAGGAAGCTGAACAACTGTTGGCAAAAGTGGGGGGTGATTTGATGGTTGATGCCTTGCAGCGGCTTGCAAATAACAATCTACCGCGCAAGCCGCAGCCAGCAGGCTTTGCAGCTGATCCCTTGCCGCGTGATGCTGATTTTGAGCTGAACCTAAATTGGTCGGCGCGGAGGGCGTTTAATTTTATGCGGGGGACTGGGGGGTGGAAACGGCCGTATGTCATCACCATCAACAATCAGCTTATCAAATTACAGGTTGCCATTGATTTTCAACCCCACCAAATCTTGAGTCACCCAATCGCCACCAATGGCAATCAGGTAATCATTCAGCTTAATCCTGGAGTGCTATTTGCGGTTTGACGCTCGCTTATGTACCTTCAAATTTCACAAAGCCCCATGACTTGAAGGTGTTTTCTCAAACAGACAAGCATTTCAGTTATCAAGTTCATCCTGAATATTCTAATTGCTTTGGTAATCATTCAGGTGCAACGCACTTTTCCCAGGGTATTGCGCTGCAACATTGCTGTTTGTAAGTGCGTCGCACCTCTGGGACTGAACGGTTACAACCACACATTGATTTTTATCTATTTATGATAAGTATTTCAATGATACTTTCACACGTTTAAGCTACTGTGTGACGCATCTTTTTTCGAACATAAATTACTTTTTTGACCCTTGCCACCAAATCATTTTCATCATCCCTTATTTCTACCATAAACTCGGGGAAATATTTTTCTCCTGCTTCGGTATGACGCCTTATTTCTTCAAGGTCGTTATTGGATATCTTTATAATGGACGTCACTTTTTTCTTACTCGCTTTAATGAACTCAATTTCTGCTGCTTTGTCCCAAACTCGATACTCCTTGCCTAAAAGCTGCATTATTAACAACATCAAATGAGGGTCAATCATCGAATAAAGACTGCCGCCAAAGTGTGTGCCAACAGCGTTTCTATTAAACCAGCGCAATGACATGGACACATGCAATTCTCGCCAATCATTACTGATATAATTGATTTTTATCCCAGCACCCAAATAGGGCGGATATAGATTTAGCATGCGTTTAAAGAATTTTGGGGAAATCTTCATTTTTAGCATAAGCTCAGTGTACTATTCGTTTCACATTCAATTTAAAAATCTGCATGAAGTTGAACTTGCGGCCTTTTTGAATGGATTGATCAGCCACGGTAGCGTTTTCATACGGTTCTGCTTTCGAGTTTTCCTGTTTTTCCTCTTCAGTTTTTAAACGCCATTCCCATTCAATGACGGCGTTGATCAATTGTGTTTGAATCATCATGTGCCGCCAAATATTTAATTCATGTGAATTTCTTGAATTCTAAATCTTGGAGTTAACTCTAAGTCAAGAGGGAAATGGAAACTAAATGGTTCTCAGGCTGGCGTTTTCTCCGGTTGCTTCCCGCAGCCGTTCCATGTCACGCATAGGTGGCAACCCAAAGAGCCTTTTGTATTCCCGATCAAAATGCGAGGCGTCGTTATA
>QQUD01001041.1 GCA_008501785.1 Chloroflexota bacterium | reverse complement strand
AAAACTCTACTTGAATTTTGATCGGTACGGATGAAGCAATTGGAGATTCCCAGATACTAGCAGCATATTCAAACGCACTTGTTGCTTCATTACTCCAGGCACCAATATAAGTCACGTGAATATCAGTTGCCGTTGTACGTTCAGTGTCTAATGATTGATATTGATAAAAACTGGCTGGTGGAGGTGTGTACTGCTTATTAGGAACCGGATTTGCATAAACTTGCATTGCCTTTGTGGGTCCCACATATTCGGTAACATTCTCATCTTCATCAGCAAAACCGACTACTTGTAACAAAATTAATGATAACAAAGTAGTCATGAGTACAATAAATTTTTTGAATTGTTGAAATTTCATATTAAATTCTCCTGACATTATGAAATTTATAAATCTTTACCATCGAATTGTCTTTACATTATTCTGGCGGCAATGCAATTAGCGACAGCCCATCAAAATATGCCTTGCCTTCATAAACTGGCACTTCAGCATTTTGTCCCCAATTAACACCTACAACCTTTTCCCAATGAGGTATTTCACCATTTACTAAAGGCTCCTCATTGCCCAGGTTTTGAATAAGATTAGTACTGTATCCACATCTTCAACTTGTTGATACAGTAAAAGACCCTGCTCAAAATATTCTAATGATTTGTTGTTTGCCTCCAGAAAAAAAGGAATTTCCTTGGTTTACATAAACATCTCCTTTTAAATACATATCACCAACTTCTTTAGCCCATGTTTAAGCTTGTTCGAGCATGCCTAAAGCCTTTTCGTATTGCTCCAGACCATTATATGAAGCCCCAAGGCCTGATAATGCTCTAGCTTCTGCTTCTTTATCCTTAAGATCACAAGCCAACTCCAGATGCTGTTCAAAGGATTCGATTGCACGTTCATACGAATCCTTCAGATAGTAAGTAAACCCGATCATTCCATAGATTGCAACTTCCGCTTCTTGATTGTTAACCTCTTGATCAATCACTAAAGCGTCTTTGAATTTATCTAACGCCAAGTCATATTTTCCTTGATCAAAGTACAATCCATCGATCCCTCCTAAGGTACGCTCCTGTTTTTCTCTGTCACCAAGTTCTTCAAACTTTGACGATACTTGCTCAGCAACATCTATGGGTAAATCATAACCCATTCCGGCGGTAATAAACCCGTTTCAGCAACAAACCTTTCCGCTTGGGCTATGACAGCGATATAGCCATTTTGCTGCAAAATATGGTGCACCAATTGATGGGTCCGTGGATCAGAAAGCGCTTGCGCTGCGCACGATCTTCCACCGGTCAAAATAATAAGCTGCTGCTTATCCGAAACAAGCGATATTTCCTGAGAAAGATACGTATCTGGATGAATCGTAATTCCCCGAATACTGCACACCAGGCCAGGCGTCACACTCACGAAAGCAACAGATGGTGGCTGAACTTTTTTGTTTAGACCCATATATGCTTTTCCAAAATGCAAAAAATGATTGGCAGATTATAGAAAAACAACGCTACAACCTGCCAAATAGGGTGGCACAGTTCCGTCTGAACTCACGCACTGTACGATAGCGGGATTTTCGTGCGGCGCGGGTGCAAAAAGGTGCGCAGTTGGCGCAATGAAGGGCGATTTCGCGCTGCACGGTGTACAAAATCACAAGGGTGGTGTAGGATGGGTGCGAACGATTGTTTTGGTGAAAATTATCGCACTCAGGTGACAACACATGACTCAAGACGACATGAGAACGGCCGTTTACGCTGCTTTACGTGCCTGGTCTGATCAGGCTGGAACGCAAAAAAATTTATTGGAAGATTTGTTGTTAGTACGCGCCAAGCGCGAAGGAATCAATGGGAATGGCCCTGCTGCCTATCGATTAGCAGCAAATCAGGTCCTGCTTGATGGCATTGAAATATTGCGAAAACAAAATGCCGAAAGCGCCCGCTTGTTAACAGCACGCTTTTTAGATGGCGAAAAGATACAAAAAGTCGCCAATCGGCTGTATCTGAGTACCGATCAGGTGAAGCGCCGCCAGCGAGACGCAATTACCGGGCTAACAGACATCATCGGGGGGCAAGAAACAGCTTTGCGTCAAAAGAAAGCTCACTCCCTCAAATCCCAATTGATCCCAGCAACTTACAGGCAACTCTTTGGCATTGCTTCTAAAAAACAGGCACTTGTCAAAAAGCTTTTACTGGAAGACGCCCCCTGGATAGTGGCATTGGTTGGCATTGGTGGCATTGGTAAAACATCGCTTGCAGATGCTGCCTTACGAGAAGCAGTAGATTATTTTGCCTACCAACAATTAATCTGGTTACGCATTGAAAAGTCGGATGGCCTTAAATCTTCTCCAGAAAGATGGAATCAGTTGCTTTCCCAATTAGCAGAAAAAATGCTGCTAGATTTAACCTCTGTCACTTCAATTACTGAACGATATGCTCAATTGCGGCAAATTCTAAAAACAGTCCCGTCCTTGATTGTGATCGACAATTTGGAATCTGAAACAGATGCCGCTTATTTTGTGGAACGTTTACATGATCTGGCAAATCCCAGCAAATTTTTGCTAACTACGCGGGTACGATTGCCAGAAACAGCCGCAGTATGGACGGTCTTCCTGGAAGAGTTGTCCCGTGCAGACAGCTTCAAACTAATCAACCATCATGCACAAAGCATTGGACTGGCAGAATTAGCTCAAGCAGAGGAAAGTATCTTGCAGCCAATATATGAAGCGATTGGAGGCAACCCATTGGCCTTGAAGCTGGTAGTCGGGTTGGCATTGGTGCTACCGCTGCCACAAATCTTGAAAAATCTGATCAGCGTCCAGCATAATGCAATTGAGGAAATGTATCGCGATATTTTTTGGCAATCGTGGCAATCGTTGAGTGAAAACGGCCGTATTCTCCTCGAAATAATGCCCATGGCCGCAGACATTGGGATGACACCGGAGCAATTGTTGGCAGTTAGCAGCCTGGATGAACAATATTTATGGACAGCGATTACCGAACTGGCGAATCGCTCTTTGCTAGAAGTGCGCGGCACCGCCTGGGAACGCAGATACGGCATTCATCGTCTGACAGAAACATTTTTACGGACAGAAATTATCCATTGGCCGCAGGAAATAACGTCGTGACTAGCGAAATCAGCTCTAGATTTGTGAAAGGATTGCAGGCAAATATTGCCTATTGGCAGCAAAAAACGGCACACCTGGCAGATGCTGATATGCTGGCGTTGAATCCTGATTTCCCGAACCTGCTGCGTGCCGTGCAAATGGGAATACAGCACGCAGCTACACGGAGAAATACGGCCGTATTAGTGTGCCAGGTATTCTTTTGGATTGAACAGGCAGGCCATTGGCACAACTGGCTGCCTCTCATGAGTCAGCTGATTGCAGTGCTAGATGATGACACGCTGCGCTGTAATTTGTACAAGCAACAGGGTCAGCTTTTTCGCTCAAGTGATCAGCAAGATGCAGCTATTTCTGCGCTAAAAAAATCTGCCTCATTAGCAAGCAAGTTACAAAATGATGTCGCATTGGCAGAAGCCAACACACATCTCTGTTCAGTCTATCGGATAAAACGTGCCTACGCTGATGCCGAATCATATGGGCAGACAGCCTTACAATTGCTGGCGCATAAGCCGGGGGTAGATAAACAGGTAACGGCCGTATTGGCCAATTTGGGGTTGATTGCACTGGCTCAGGGCGCATTCGATCAAGCAGAGACGCAGCTATCAGAGGCAGTGATCATTGGTCGAGCCGTACAGCAACCGACCCAATTAGCACGCATTTTAAACAGCCTGGCAATCGTGCTCCAACGCCAAGGCAAATTAGAGGCGGCTAAACAAGCCTATGAAGAAGCACTTGACTTGCTTGAACAATCAACCAGTCGGGTTGATAAAGTACACTCTTTGTTGTCACTTGGGTCCCTCTATGTGGATATGTCCCGCCTCGATGAAGCAGAAGCACTCTTCTTCAAAGCCGAAAAAAAACTAAATGATATGCCAGGACATTTCCCTCTGCGGGCCATCATCGCCAATAATCTCGGCAACGTTTTGTTAGAAAAAGGAGAACCAGCAGCAGCAGAACATTATTTACGGCGCAGCATCAAACTGCGCCAACAATTGAACATTCGGCTGCCGCTGGCTAATTCATACAAAAGTCTGGCAAAGGCCCTCGATCAACTTGGTCATTCAGATCAGGCGATCAAGGCCATCGATGCAGCTTTACAGATACTGCCCGACTTTGACGATGATGTCTGGGCCAAATCGTTACTGCAAGAATGTGAGACTTTGCGGACAACGATTCGTTCAAAACACCGCTAAAATTCATTTTCCCAAAAGCCAGGAAGTTGTTTTTATGAGAACGCTTAATTCGAAGCTTCCGGGAAAATATTTTTATATCGTACAAACAGATCCCGTAGACGTTTCACACCCCATAGGCCTAGCCGGTGGATCCAATGGCAAAACAAAGATGCCAGCAACAAACATCAAACACAATACATAGTTAATTTGAATACGCATTTTCTTGATCATTTCGAGTCTCCTATCATTACTTGGAGATTCACTGAGAATGATGCACCAGGGTGTTACCCCTTTCCGGAAATGCTCAAGAATCTAGCTATTTTTACGAATTGCTGTTGAATCGATTCGTCATCATCTTACGCGATAGATAACTACGGTGTCTTGGGTTTCAGCTACAAAATTAGTACCTGCTCCGGTACGGAATTTGGTAATATTCGAATTAACTTTATGTCATGTAAAGGCACAAAGACGCTGAGTTTCCCCTCCTTTGCGGCTTCGCGTCTTTGCGTGAAACGTCCTATTCCCGATATTACTTGTTGCATGATTTCTATGAGAGGCGGTTCATTTCTGTGTTTTTCTTCCCCACGTAGCGTGAATGGCGCGTGGAAATGGGCGTTGCGTTGGGTAAACGACGAAACCAATTCGTTACAATACACGTTATAACAAGCAACGTACGGGACATGTATTGGTTTAGATATATTGAGAAACATGGAAATTCACGAACAGAAGACACAATTTTATAATCGACGGCCGTTTCGCAAGTCGGCCGTTTCCCCCGAACCTTCACCGCCCACCACCAACAACCTCGACACCCTCTGGTTCCCCATCCCCAAACACGAAAGACAACGCTGGCAACTGCCCTCACTAAAATCATTACTGCTTGGTTTCACCATAACCGTGATGTTTAGCCTGCTGGTCGTTGCCGCTAGTGGAGCCGCATTGTTCTACAACAGCCCAATCATCTTTCCTGGTGTTACGGTATTAGATGTCGAATTAGGCACTCAAACCAAAACCGCAGCCGCCACAGCGCTGCAAGCAAACTGGCATGAGCAAACCATCAATCTAACAACATTGAATGCCAGTTGGGACATCACACTGGCTGAATTAGGCATTTCGCTGGATGTCCCCGCTACCATTACCCAAGCACACACGCAAGGTCGCACACTAGACTCATGGCAGCAAATCATTAATAATCGCGGCACTGTGCCAGTGCAACCCGTGTGGCAAATGGACATCGCAATCGCCGACGCATTTTTGCAGGAAAAAGCAGATGAGTTGGCCATATCCGCACAAGATGCACGGGTTGATATTGTAAACGGCCGTGTTCTCATCATCCCCGCCATCCCTGGACAAGCGCTC
>QQUD01001034.1 GCA_008501785.1 Chloroflexota bacterium | reverse complement strand
ATCAACATTGGCAATAGGGTCAGCCACTTTTGCAATGCCAAAATCAGATAGGCGTGCCGTGCCGTCGCCAGCCAACAGGACATTGGCAGGCTTTAAATCACGGTGGATGGTCTGTAAGCGATGGGCACGGGTAAGCGCATCGGCCAGGTCGAGAGCGATTTCAATCGCTCTTGATATAGAGAGTTGACCCTCTCGGCGAAGTAAGTCATGTAAAGAACCACCCTCAACAAACTCCATGACAATATATTGTTGATTTTCTTCAGTGAACGTCGCTAGGACCTTAACAATATTGGGGTGGTTGAGAGCACGTAATGCTTCAGCTTCGCGCGAAAAGCGCTCGACAAGAGAAGGTTGACCGCCAACCTTTTCGGGTCTGAGCAGTTTAATGGCTACGGGACGGTTAGAAAACTTGTCAACGCCACGATAAACTGCTCCCATGCCTCCTTCACCCAGCAGTTCTCCAAGTTGATAACGGTTGGATTTGACACACATAATGTGATTATAGTAGGTGGGGTGTTGGTTTGGCTAGAAAGTGGTGGGGGAAACGGCCGTATTCAATCAAGCGTCAGCTATCGTAAGTCACAGAAAACATCCCATAACCTGCAAAGCCTCCTCTCACCTATTTTTCTTGAGAAGGTTAACATTTATGGAAGGGCCTGCTGCCACCAATATTGCTGGCGGTAGGCCTCCATTTCTAACCTAAATTTACAGTTGGTGAGGCTGATTTGTCACGGCCGAATTTGATGCTTTGCTTCAAGGTACGGTACAGTGAAACTAGCAAATTGCCGCCAATATAAGTTGAAAAAATGAGCAACGGATATTTCACCAAAGCAGATGCATCCAAATTCAACAACAGCGTTCCAAATACACCGATCAAGATCACATGAATGATGTATACACCGTAAGAATTTCGGTTCAGTTCACTCCAAATTGGACCGGTTTTATCAACATATCGCCAGAAAGATTCAATCATCAGGATCATCATGCATCGTACACGCCGCCAATGTGGTATATCACAACAATTAAAATAATGATGGTTCTCAGATTATCCATCCAGTGAATTCGGCTCTTTTTTGTCGTCAAATTCTCTTTGATTTCCATCGTAATTCTGCCTCCTGAAAGCTGCTACCCACATTTTGTCTTATCGGTAGTGAAATTAGCTATAACGTCTCTATAAAACTAACTTATGGTTGCATCTTAATTTAGTATGGTGTTCATGTCATACCCCGATAGGGTTATCTTAAGGGTGACTTGGCGGGAAATAGCCTGATGCTCACGTATCAGGCTATTATTATTAATTCAGTAAAAAGATGAGACTTTTTGTGCATCGATTAGATGACACAAGTTATTGTCGATCTGCTATTTATTCATATGCCAGTGCAGTAATAATATTTTGTTTTGATGCGCGTCGGGCGGGTGCCAGGGCTGCTATCACGCCAAAGATTAGGCCAACAGCAATAGCAACCACAATGCCTGTGTATGGGAAGAAAAATGGAACAGGAATGCCTATAAAACTCAGGGATTCGACCATAATCCAACTCATCCACAAGCCGACCAGAATGCCAATGGCAATGCCCAATGCGGATAGCAGCAGGCTTTCGGCCATCACCATGCGCCGAACTTGTTTGCGCATGGAGCCGATGGCTCGCAACACGCCAATTTCGCGTGTGCGTTCCAGCACGTTCACGGTTAAGGTGTTGGCAAGTGCCAGCAGCGATGGAATGACCAGGACTGCCATCAAAATTGAGTAGACCGAACTGGCTCCTTGCATACCTTCAACCTGGGTGGCACGCAGCGAGTCGAAAGAAAACAAACTAAACTGTGAATAGTGCTGCGTGAGCGAAGTCAACGCATTTTCAATAGCCTGTTCGTTTGCGCCAGGTACGCTGTCCATCATGATGATGGTGTCGTTGTGCAGGTTGAAATCGGCGACCAGGTTTGCCTGGGATGTGTATAACGCTGGTGTTTTCACATTCAGGTAGTCGGCAGCTTCGGCGACGACTTCATAGGTTGCTGTGCCGTTCACCGTGTTGAGGGTGATGGTGTCACCCGGTTTTAGCTGCAACTGTGAAGCGACAAAGCTGTTGATGATGACGGTACGGCCGTTTTCCAACCCCTTAAATGCATCCTCCGAATCCCCTTCAATAAAATAAAGGCTCGTCACCTGCGGATACGTCACCGGATCAATCCCCATCAGATTCACCGTACCCAGTTCATCCATCACAATGCTGCTTTGGCGAATGGTCGTCACTTGTTCAATCCCGTCAATGTTTGCTGCTGTTTGCGCCAGTTCTGACTCTGCGCCAATGGTTGTTGCGCCGAGAAATAGCGTTTCAGGAATGAGCATGTAATCCGCATCAAGTGTCACATCCATGTATGAAATGATGCCATTGAGCGCACTCGTGACCATGCCTGACAGGGCAATGATGATTGCCATGCCCACGCCCACCGTTGAGGCGGTGATGGCGGCGCGGCTTGGTTGGCGACCCAGGTTTCGTTCGGCAACATGCCCTTCTCGTGCAAAAAGGAGAACGAGCAGGCGACCGAACACGGCCGTTACCGGCCGAATCAACAGCGGACTCACCACCAAAATGCACACAAAGAAAAGCAGCATGCCCAACGTCGATCCGCCCACGTTGCCGGACAACAAGCCAACAATCGCCAATGCGACAAGGACCACACCGAAAATGACCGTGCGGCGCGTTTGTTTGACTTCTTCTTCGTCAGAAAACGGCCGTAATGCTTCCATCGGCGTCAACTTGCCAGCCTGACGCGCAGGCAATAACCCACTCACAACAGGGATGCCAATGCCAAGAAAAACGGCCGTTAGCAGCGATTGACCCGAAAATACCGGCGCACCCAGGCTGCTATTTGGGAAAAATGCATCAAAATAACCGTTCATCACAGGGATTAACGCTTGCGCAAACAGGGTGCCGAGCGCCAGCCCAATCGTCGTGCCTAACACACCCTGAATGATGCCTTCGGCCAAAATGGTGCGTGTGACCATGCGGCGCGTTGCGCCAATGGCGCGCAGCATCCCGATGTCGCGCTTCCGCTCAACAACCACCGTGCGGAAGGTGTTGAACATGATCAAACCAGCCATTGCCAACACGAGCACGCCAAACAGGTTAAAGATCATGTCGGCCATTTGGATGGCTGAATCGAAGGCGCTGCCGCCTGCGCTGTAGGAGCCGAAGTTGTAGCCAGGTGGGAGGAGGTCCCTGATTTGGTCTTGAACGGCCGTTAACTCCATCGCCGGATCAATCAACCCAATAATCGTATCAATCTGCCCCGGCGTGTTGAAGATAGTTTGTGCCGCCGTTAGCGTCGTGTACACAAATTCGCTGCTGATGGAACGATTACCAGCGGTAAACCCCACAACCTCCAGGTCAATTTGCCCTTGTGCAGATGGCAGGGTGAGCGTGTCGCCAACCTCGATGCCTTTGGCCGCGGCCAATGCTTCGGAGATGATGGCAACGGGTTGGCCGGTGTCATCGATTGTGATGGGACGACCCGCCAACAGTTCATCGCCCAATGTTTGCACCATTTTGCCGATTGGATTGTCTGCGGATAACGGCCGCGCTGCCTTAATTTCCAGCGTCGTCATTGTGCGGCCATCTAGCATCGTGATCTGTTCTGCTGGTGGTAAATCCAGGTTCCGCTCCAATGTGCCAATCACAAACATGGCTCCTGGCACTTGGGCGATCTCGTCTTGCAACCCTTCCGGGAAAAATGCGTGACCATCTCGCGTAACGATGATGTCTACGTCAACTTTTGCAGCTTCAATGTCCTGCTTCACCATGTTGGCCAGCGCAGGCACAATCGAGGAAAAGCCAAAGATGAGCATCACACCCAGCGTGATGCTGAATGTGGTGAGAATGGCGCGGGTTTTGCGACCCCAAAGGTAACGCCATGCGAGTTTTAGTTGGATGTTCATGCGACTGCCTCTAGGATGGATTCTGCGACGGGTGTGACAACACGGCCGTCTTCTAACCAAATCACCCGATTCGCATAATTCGACATGCGCGAATCGTGTGTAACCATCAAAATTGTGCGACCAAAATCGCTGGAAATCGAATGCAGCACCTGTGCTAGTTCGTTGGCCGAATGGCTGTCTAAATTGCCCGTTGGCTCGTCGGCGAGGATGAGGGCCGGGTCTGTGACCAGCGCCCGTGCCACGGCGACACGCTGCTGCTGTCCGCCAGACATTTCTCGTGGCTTGTGCGACCAGCGATCCAAAATGCCGACATTGTTCATCCATTCTCGTGCGCGTTCGTGCGCTTCTTTGGGCTTCACGCCATCCAAAATCAATGGCAGTGCCACATTTTCACCAGCCGTCAGCACCGGAATCAGGTTGAAAAATTGGAAAATGAACCCAATTTTATGGCGGCGCATCTGGGTGATTTCATCGTCGTTGAGGGTGGCAATGTCGGTGTCTTCCAGCCAGATTTTGCCAGATGTGATTGAATCTAAGCCACCCAAGAGTTGCAGCAGGGTCGATTTACCACAGCCGCTGGGTCCCATGACGGCGACAAATTCGCCGCTTTTGATTTCGATATTGAGATTGTTGAGGGCGGAAACGGCCGTTTCGCCCGCGCCATATTGTTTACATAAATTTTCAGTTTTGATAATGTTCATTCGAACAGCTCCTTTGCTGTTTAATCTTCAAACCAGGCCAGCATCCTGCTTTCTTCCATCACTGGCAGTGAGTCTGGTGGTGCGTTTAACATTGCTTCAATTGCTTTTTGCACCGTCACGCGTTTACGCTGTGCGAGGGTGGCCGGATCGTCATAATCGTCTAGGTTCAGCATAATTCTGCCCACCGTATCGCTAAACGAGGCAATCATCGCCTGCGCAGCTTCAGCCGCTTCTTGTGGAAACGGGGCTATAAAAACGCCTTCTTCTACGCCTTGCGCAATAATCTTAGCCAGTTCAGCGGCAGTCATGCGGGCAATTTCAATGCGCAATTTGTGTTGCATGAGCACATTTTCGTCTCGCATGAGCAGCCGGTAGAGTTCGCGCATTTCTTCTTTTTGTTCATTTTTCCAGCTGCTGCTAGCCTGATTTGCTTGTTGCCATTTGGTGATCGCGTCGAGGGTTTCATCTGCAACGATTGCACTCAGAAGGGCTTGCGATTGGTTCACTGCTTCTGCGACGATGGCTTCGAGAACGGCCGTTTTCGAAGCAAAGTAGTAGTAAAACGTGCCATGCGCCACGCCCACCGCTTTTACGATATCGCTGATTGAAGTTTTTTCATATCCCTTGATGTAAAAAAGTTTCTGCGCAGTCGCAATCAGTTCGCCGCGCCGTACATCAGGGTCTTTTACGATTCTTGCCATAGTTTAAATCCTTTAATCGCTTACTGACTGATTATCAGTCAGTGATGAGGATATTATATTATTTTGATTGGGGTGTCAAGATTTTTCGGTGGAATTTGATGGGTTTCAGCAATTTTTATTGCCATCTCCGCCCAGGCGTGAACGCCAGGGCTAGTAATAGCGCCGCGTAATGAACGTTAAGAAAATAAAACGGTAATAGGGAACTTGTCATTCCCGCGCAGGCGGGAATCCATGACGTAGTCGAGTAGATTCCCGCCTGCGCGGGAATGACAGGGCCACATTTTGTAGTTTTCTAT
>QQUD01000242.1 GCA_008501785.1 Chloroflexota bacterium | reverse complement strand
TTGGTTGTCGGCGAAAATAAACTGGAGGCGTTAACGGCCGTTCGCCTCGGATCATCCAACCCCGAAAAATGGCCTGCCCAACGCGTCCAGCCCCATCCAGGATCCCTTACATGGTTGGTTGATGCTGCCGCAGCTGGTAATTTCGAAAAATAATTAATTTGTGAATTCAACAATTCTCCTCCCGCCTCTTCACCCATCCGTAAGAGTTCTCACTGACCACAAATTTGACCTGTTGTATCATCTTTACAAAATCAATAGGAAAAAACGATGACCACCTTACCAAATATAGACAAACCATACCCCCTTACCGGTAAATGGCGCACGCTGTGGCTGCTTTCATTGGCAGAATTAATGGGCATGGCAGTCTGGTTTTCTGCTTCGGCTGTAATACCCACACTTACTTCCAATTGGAGTTTGAGTGATAGCGGGCAAGCGTGGTTAACAATGTCGGTTCAAATCGGATTTGTTGTAGGTTCATTTGGATCGGCCGTTTTCAATCTGGCAGACCGCATCCCCTCTCGCTGGTTTTTCTCTAGCGCATCCGCATTAGCTGGTATCATGACAGCCTTGATTCCTTTTCTGGCAACTGGCTTGACCTTTACACTCATTTTGCGTTTTCTGACCGGCGTTTTTTTAGCAGGCGTGTACCCTGTTGGCATGAAAATAATGGCAACATGGACTAAACAAGATAGAGGATTAGGAATTGGATTGCTTGTTGGCGCATTAACTATTGGTTCGGCATCCCCTCATTTGCTCAATGCCTTTGGTGGCGTCAGCGATTGGCGCATTGTGCTGTATTTGGCAGCAGCATCAGCGATTATTGGTGGGTCAATTGGAGCACTTTTTATCACCGAAGGGCCGTATCGTACCCAAACCCCGCCATTTGACTGGCAGCAAATCGGCCGTTTGCTGCGCGAACGAGAAGTTGTGTTAGCTAACTTAGGCTACCTGGGACACATGTGGGAACTGTATGCGATGTGGGCCTGGATTCCACTGTTTTTGCTGGCAAGTTTTACGCAAACGGGTGTTGATGCACGATGGGCCAGTATTTCGGCGTTTGCCATTATGGCGGTCGGTGGTCTTGGCAGCTTTGTGGCAGGGCAATTGGCAGATAAATATGGCCGTACTACCATCACCATTGCTTCGCTGGTGATGAGCGGCAGTTCAGCCGTTTTGATAGGTTTTTTATTTGGGGGCCACCCAATCTTACTGGTGGGACTGGCACTGATTTGGGGGTTCACCATTGTGGCTGATTCAGCTCAGTTTTCGGCAGCTATTAGCGAATTATCTCCACGTAACTATGTGGGCACGGCACTCACGCTGCAAACGAGTCTTGGGTTTCTCCTCACGCTTTTTACAATTCGCATGATACCACCAATTGAAACGGCCGTTTCCTGGCGCTACACCTTCGCCTTCCTAGCAATTGGTCCCATCGTAGGCATCTGGTCCATGTGGACACTCCGCCACTCCCCAAAAGCACACAAATTAGCAAATGGCAAAAAGTAACTAGTATTGCGCGGCATTCGTTCGTGTGCAAATATGGTTTGAGCGCAATACTTAAACAGTCCGGCAAGTACGCCATACGATTGCCCACGAACTTCTGCCGGACTGTACTAGTACCACAGTTTGAATTTTGCACTTTTCGCACAAAAATCACACATTTCATTTACATACAAAAGGGTTATTCTTAGGTAGGGTAGCTTCAAAGTATGTATAATAAAAATGTATTGATGGTTGTATAAGTTTTTTGTGTATATCAATTTTGACTGTATTAATTAATTGGAAGTGTCTCAATGAGAGTGCAGGTGGAGCCAGAAAAACAATATGGTGCTTTTGCACTGATTAAAGCTGAAAAAGAATATCAACCCCATTACCTAGTGCAATGGAATCAAAAATGGGGGCTTTACAATCTCATTGGCGGTAAGTTAGACAATGATAAAGGGGATGATTGTTCTCTCGCCCGCACAATTTACCGCGAATTGGAAGAAGAGTTAGGTCTCAAACCTGAAGAGGAGTGTCTCATAATCAATCTAATGAAAGAGATTGAAATGAGACAGTTTTCTCATCGTGAGCAGCGCTACAAAGATTACTTCTTCGGTATTTTCGAAGTCGATCTTTTCCCCCGATTACCCATGTCAGCTATGCGCAAAATCTCTGCAGCCCGCTGGCTTTCCACCGAAAACATTAACAATTTCATCTCACGCCAAGAGATTGAAAATTTATGCACACGCGATGGCCATCCTATTTCAGTAACAACAAGGCGAATTTTACAACATATCGAAGAATGCTCTCCTTATATTTGCCATAAAAACGATGGACCATTACCTCCCCCACTTATAGATTACGGTAAAAGTTATCATGCATCGAATCAAACGATTGCCCAAACACCACCCCGCATTGTATGTGAATTATTGCCCGATGGGACTATCATTTATGTAAACGAAGATATCCTTCAAATAACCGGTTATCAACCTAATGAGATTGTTGGAAATAATTGGTGGCGGCTCTTTTTCCCCGGCAATGGTGGGTACCAAGTCAATCAATTATACCGACGTATTGAACAAGAAAATCTTGTAAATTATGAGATGACGTTAACTACGCGAAAACACCAATCAATCACCATGTACTTCAATATCTCAGTTCAACAAACGATCAACGACAACTTACATCACATTGTATGCGTAGGCAGCTAAATTAATTACATCAGTTGGTGCCAGCCCTCTTCAAGAAATGCGCCATCGAACTGAATCAATTTATTTTTAAAAGAGACCAGATGGTGTCTGGTCTCTTTTTTTGCGGATTATGCATAAATTGCATATGCAATTTATGCATAATATGACATCCGTCATATGCAATTGTGCGGAATGTCACTTATGGTGCATCATATTGCATATTACACTCTTATCAAGTATGTGACATATTTCACAAACAGGATGTAAGTGATGAGTGAGATGTTAACCGCCAAGGATATTCAAGACTTATTACAGGTAGATCGTTCAACAGTTTATCGAATGGCAGAGGCTGGTCGCATTCCAGCCATTAAAGTTGGACGACAGTGGCGCTTTCCAACTCCCCAGATTGAAAGTTGGATGCAAACACAGGGAACGGCCGTTTCTCCCCCCATCACCCACTTCCAAACAACACACCCAACAGACTTCGCCTCCCAACTCCCTGTCGCCTGCGTTCAGCTCATTCAAGACACATTCGCCGATGCCCTCGGCATCATGATCATCATCACCGACATGGATGGCAAACCAATTACCGAATTCAGCAACCCCTGTGCATTTTTTACAGCACTAAGCAATGTATCCGAACTTTGGGACAAATGCATGGTCCACTGGCGGGAAATGGCCGCCGATTTAAGTTTAGAGCCGCAATTTATGCCTAGTTTTCTTGGCCTATTGTGCGCCCGTGGCCTCATTCGTGTCGGCCATGAATTAAAAGGCATGGTATTTGTTGGTGGCGTGGCCCCAGATAATTGGCCTCTCTCTCCAACAGAGATTGAAAAGTTAGCCGATGAACTAAATATTGCCCCCGAACGCATTGAAGCCCACATTAATGATGTTTTTGAAATGGATTTAGACCGCCGCACGGAGGTCCTCACTTTTGTGCAGCGTATTGCAAACATCGTATCCCACATCATGCACGAACGAAACGCGCTGTTAGCATAAACGGCCGTCTCGTAGGACAAAACGGCGGTTTGTCCTACGATTTACATTGGAGACCATACCCATGAAAAAGCTCCTCATTTTAGGTGCCGGTACAGCCGGAACCATACTTGCCAATAAATTAAGCCACCTGCTGAATCGGAACGAATGGAAAATCACCATCGTCGATCAAAATGAAACCCATTACTACCAACCAGGTTTCTTATTCATCCCCTTTGGCATTTACGGCGAAAACGATGTCATCAAACCCAAGCGGGACTACATTCCCCCTGGTGTTGAGATGATTTTGTCAGAAATCGAACTCATTGAGCCTGACAAAAATCAAGTCAAGATTGCCAAAGACAATCGCATCTTGAAATATGATTATCTGATTGTTGCCACAGGAACTCATCCACGCCCAGATGAAACCCCTGGTCTCACCGATGAGGAATGGCGCAAATCAATTTTCGATTTTTACACTTACGATGGTGCAGTCGCACTCGCCAAACATTTACGCACCTGGCAAGGCGGCCGTTTAGTGCTGAACATCATGGAACTACCGTTCAAATGTCCGGTTGCCCCACTCGAATTCATCTTTTTAGCCGACTGGTACTTTACCCAACGTGGCATCCGGGACAAAGTTGACCTGACACTCGTCACACCACTTCCCGGAGCTTTTACCAAACCACGCGCCGCCAGTTTGTTAGGCAACACACTGGAAGATAAAAACATCAACCTCGTGCCTGAATTTTATCCAGAGCGGGTTGATGCAGACCGTAAAATTTTGGTTTCATACGAGGAAGAAGAAGTGCCCTATGATTTGTTGGTGACAATACCGGTGAACATGGGGGCAGAAGTAATCGGCCGTTCCGGTTTGGGTGATGAATTAGATCATGTCCCGGTCGATAAACACACCTTCCTTTCTAAAAAATACGACAATATCTTTGCTCTCGGGGACGCAGCCAGCTTGCCTACTTCTAAAGCTGGCTCGGTAGCCCACTTCGCCGCTGAAGTCTTTGTCGAAAACTTCCTGCTCTACATCGACGGGCAAGAAATGACGCACAAATTCGATGGACATGCGAACTGCTTCATCGAATCTGGCTTCGGCAAAGGCATCCTCATCGACTTTAACTATGATGTTGAACCTCTACCGGGCAAATACCCATTACCAGGTATCGGCCCCTTCTCTCTCCTGCAAGAGTCCGAAATGAACCACTGGGGCAAAATGATGTTCCGCTGGATGTATTGGAACGTCTTGCTCAAAGGAAAAGAGATGCCCATCACAGCCCAGATGACAATGGCGGGGAAGTGGAATTAACGGTAGCCGGTAATCAGTAAACAGCAAACCGATTACTATTCACTGATTACCAGTCACCGTTTACCGATTATCGGAAAGGTTTTCACATGAACGACCAGGCAATTCAAGAACTCAATCAGAAAATCGATGCCCTGACAACACAGGTAGCGTACCTGACGGAAGAAGCGCAACAACAGCAGCGTCGCCGCCAGGAATGGGATGAGCTAAAAAGTGATCTGACTCCCATCGCGTCTGACGTCTTTCGCATCTCAGTTGAGCAGTTAGACGAAGTAGAAAGCTATGTGCAGCTTGAAGATGTGCTGCGGCTGTTCAAACGGCTTATGAGAAACACCCGAAATCTGGAACAAATGCTAGACCAAATGGAAAGTATGGCAGCATTATTCCAAGACCTGAACCCACTCAGTCAAGATGCCTTTTTAACGTTGATGAATCGACTAGATGAGATGGAACGCAAAGGGTATTTCACCTTTATGCGCGGTGGTATGGACATCATGGACCAGGTTGTCACTTCATTTAGTGAAGATGATGTGCGTCAGCTTGGTCAAAATGTAGTGTTGATTTTAAACACAGTGAAACAGATGACGCAGCCGGAGATTATGCATTTGCTGCAAAATACAGCTTCGGTAATGCGTGAAGAAGAAACGGTCGAAAACATTTCAATGATTAGCATTTTG
>QQUD01000222.1 GCA_008501785.1 Chloroflexota bacterium | reverse complement strand
ACATCAATAAACCACCAAACAATTGCTTGTGGAATAATTTTCCAAGTTGTTTTCGAGTTAACTTGTAATCCTGGTAAATTAACCGTCTCTTGTTTAGTTATTATTCCCGCTTTTTGCAGATTAATTAGATGCTGTCTCAGATTATTCAATTCACGAGATATGATAATTTTGCTACTTGTTTGTTCTGCAAGTGCTAACAGCAACAATATTTTTTGTGAATCTTTATCGAGTGCAGTCCATAAATTTTGGCAATAGGCATCTCTAAAAGAACGAAAATACACATTGGTTCGCAGATTCTTCTCTTCTGGCGGTGCTAGGGTCCAGATTGCAGCAGTTGTTTGTAATAAGCGAGGATTGCGTCCGGCAATATGTTGAATTTGAGTTTGGACATCTGGAGGCGTACAAGTTTTATCTTTGGCCAGAATGGTTCGAGCCGTATCAGGACTAAACGAAGCAAGAAAAATTTCGTCGATAATCTCATCAAGGAAAGGTTCTCCTTGATCAAGTAGGCCCTTTCCCAATTGTCTTAATTTAGAAATTGATAAATGGCTGGTAATGATGATAACCAATCGACCTTTTACGGAAAGCAGGGTACGCAAGAAGGCATAAAAATTTGGTTTTTGAAATTGTGCATAGGAAAGCAATCGGTCAAAATCATCGAGCATCAGCAAAAGTGTAAAATCGGTACGTGCAGCTAAAGTTCCAAATATTCGACGAACAGTAGATGAATCGAATTCCCGTGCCTCAGCCTGTTGGAATAGTTTAGTTAAGCGGGTTTCATTTGTTACTTCACTCAGCGGTGATAATGCTGCTTGCCAAAATTGAGATTGGGTAAAGGTGTCGTCCTTTTCGGCAAGAGATATGAGTGCCGGGATCATGGTTGTGTTTGGCAGGTTTTTTGCTTCGACGCTGAGTTTTAGCAGTAATGAGCTTTTGCCGTAGCCTGGAGGAGCAATAACGGCCGTTGACTCACGATTATTCAAACGACTGCGCAGGTTCCGTAAAACGGTTTTTCGCCCCCAAAAATTATCTGGGGACACTGGTTCGCGAAAATGGAATGGGTGTAAGGAAGATGAACCCTCTAAAGAGAGTTTGTTGACTAATTGCTGAACGGCCGTTGCCAGAGCGGATGCTGATAAAAACCGATCTTGCGGATTAATAGCCAACGCTTTCGCAACAATCTCCTTGAACGCTTTAGCCAATTTAGGATTAATCTGTTCCAGGTTAGGAATTTCCATGCGAGCACGTCTTTGCAATGTGCCAGGGAGGGAACTTGCCGCAAACGGTTTCTCACCAGTGAGCATTTCAAATAAGATAACACCAAGGCTAAAAATATCGCTTTGTTTATCCAGTGTATTCCCTTCTATCTGTTCTGGACTCATATACGCAACCGTTCCCAACAAGGCACCATCTTCCGTTGAGGAAGTATCTTCCGCGCCGATAACCTTCACAATGCCAAAGTCAGAAAGGTATGGCTGCTGGGAAACATCCAGCAAGATATTGGCCGGTTTCAAATCTCTATGCACGATACCATGCTTATGGGCAACATCTAGTCCAGGGCAAAGCCGATTGAGAATACGAGTAATTTCAAGCAACGGCAGTGGCCTTTGCTTAATCAGATCCGCAAGCGTCCCTCCTTCAAGGTAGCGCATAACGAGATACAATAGACCATTCTCTTCCCCAAAATCGTAAACAGGAATAATTGCCGGGTGATCAAGTTCAGAAATGATTTTAGCCTCACGTTGAAAGCGGGTGCGGAATCTTTTCTCCTCTGCTCGTTCTGGCTTAATCATCTTAATTGCCACATCCCGATTTTCTTGAGGATCATGGGCTAAATAGACTGTTGCCATGCCACCTTGAGCCAGCTTGTTTTTGATCAGATAACGGCCTATCGTTTTTCTTTCATTTTTTCTGCCATTGCCTCTTAACTCTGGTTTCAGAGCTTGCTTAAGTGCCAATGACAATCCCTCTAAGGAGCCAAAGCGATCTCGAGGGTTTTTAGCCATTGCTTTTTGGAAAATCGTATGGCAAGCTTTCGGGAGATTTGGATTAATTTCATGGGGTGGGGGTACGGGACTGTTCAAATGGTGATTCATGAGAGGAGCGCGTGTGGTTGCCTCAAACGGCCGTTCTCCCGTTAGCATCTCAAACAGCATCACACCAAGTTGGTAAATATCCGTATAAACACCAACTCTCTCGCCCTCCCATTGCTCTGGAGCCATGTAATATGCTGTACCAGAAATTTTCGTAGAGGTACTTTGGTCCACCATATTGCGAGCAATGCCAAAATCGGACAAAAAGGAAACACCTGACTCATCCAATAAGACATTGGCAGGTTTTATGTCGCAATGAATAATTTTTTTGTTATGTGATGTGTTTAATGCTTCAACAAGCCGATCAAGAATATTTAAAACTTCAGTAACTACTAACGGCCCTTTTTTGGTTATGAGTCGATCCCGTAATGTACCACCAACCATATGGCGCATCACTAAATAGGGGATACCATCAATAATTGGTATGTCATAAACTGGAACAATCGCATTATGCTCTAGCTTGGCAATCATGCGGGCCTCACGCCGAAACCGCTGTAATGATTGGGGGGTGGCAATCAAACTTTGTGGCAACATCTTAATGGCAACATCCCGACCTGTTCGTGGATCATAAGCAAGGTAGACAATAGCCATACCGCCTCTGCCCAAGATACGTTGGATTTGATAGCGGTCAATTTCAATTGTTACCATTGATCTGTTTAACGCATCCAGAAAAGCTTGTGGTGTCGGATATCGATCTTTCTGCTTTTTAGCCATTGCTATACTAAAAACCGCATCACACGCGGGCGGCAGGTTTTGATTGATCATGCAAGCGGAGGGAATTGGTTCATGCAAATGTTTTTGGATAAGTTGGGCCATGTTTTCGGCGACAAACGGCCGTTTCCCAGTCAATAATTCAAACGCCATCACCCCAAGTTGATAGACATCCGTAAAGGTGTCCAAAGCGTTTTCTTCAAATTGCTCAGGAGCCATATAGCTAGGTGTACCACTTATAGAGGTCGTTGTACCCAAACGCTCCATGTGCCGCGCAATACCAAAATCAGAAAGATAATATTTGCCATCCTCATCAATCAACACATTGCCCGGTTTAATATCACAATGAATAATTCCCGATGCATGCGCTTTCATCAACGCATCTGCAATACCCTTCAGCACATCTCGAGCTTTGCCCCATTGCATTGGGCCTGATGATTGTTGCAATTGATCCTGTAAAGAACCCCCAGACATATATTCCATAACCAAATAGGGTTGTTGACCATGCTCCCCTACATCGTACACAGACACAATTCCTGCATGTCTTAAATTAGAAATCGTACGCACTTCTCGATTAAAGCGGTGCTGATCAGCCGAAGATTCCGTAGGCTTCATCAGCTTAATCGCCACATCTCGCCACATTTGAGTATCATGAGCTAGATATACAACAGATGTAACGCCTTGTCCGATCTCCCTCTTAATTTGATATCGACCTATATTTTTTTCCATGACTGCATCCAAAAAAGCTACAGCAAATTCACCAACAGATTTGAATCTTTCAGGCGGCTCCTTCGCCATCGCCCGACGCAATACATCATCACAAGAAGTCGGTATTTCTGGCTCAAGCTCATGTGCAGAAGGTACATCTTCATTTAAATGAGCTTGCATTAATGGAACGAGGTCATCAGATTTGAATGGCAACTTTCCAGTCAACACCTGAAATATCACAGCACCCAACTGATAAACATCTGTAAAAGCTCCCAGCGGTTCACCTTTCCACTGTTCGGGAGCCATATATGGAGAAGCTTCTATATAGCTTTGAGAGATAGTTTGTGCTTGATCGATTATCTGACTAAATCCAAAATGGGAAAGGAACCATTCTTTTTGTTCATTTGCAACAATATGGGCTGGATAAATATTTCCGTGATAAATATTATTTTTGTGAGCTGCATCAAGAGCTTTTGCTAAGCGAGTTAATAAATAACTAACATCCCGCAATGATATAATAGGAGGAGGGTTCCCCCTTTTACTTGTTATAAGATCGCTCAAAGAACCACCAGCCATATATTTAGCTGCCAAATAAGGCTGTCCTTTATACTCGCCATATTCGAATATCGGAACGATCATTTCGTTGTTGAGGTTAACAACATCATTGATTGTTTTTTCAAGCGAAGTAAGAAGGTGATGCCTCATCACAAAAGCAGGCAATAACGTTTCTATCGTAACATATCGTTTATTTTTTGTATCAAAGGCAAGATAAATGTTACTGTGAATCGTTTGGCTAAGTAATTGAGTGATCAGGTAATCACCGAATTGAAATTCATGGAACTTGGCTGGTTTTTGGTTATCGAGAGATTGAAAAACATTTGAAATGATGTACTCACCGTCTGATTGGATAAACAATTGCTTTTCAATAGCGTCTATTTGCTTTTGTAATTCGACTATCTTTTCCCAATGTGTGATACGTGCATCCGTTGTTTCCTGCCTGGAAAGCTTTCTATACAACACCTCACAATGGTTAACAAGATGAGACAATTTCTTTTTAAGTTGTTCAATTTGATTATCTTGCGATGAAATTGACATAATGATTCAGACACTATTTCACCAATTGATGTGAGGGCGATTTTCCTGGCAGTACTGGCGCAGCTCTGAAAATTTCTCACGACGTTTGGTGTATGTAATAAGCCTACGGGCAAACTCACTCTTACCTTTTTCCACATCTATTTCTTCATGATCGATTTGCAAAAATAGACAGAGGCTTCGCAATTCGCTATACGAGAAAAACTCAGCCAAATTTTGTTTAAACTTTTCCAGATCAATTCCGTTATTTGCTTTTCCCTTGAGAACTTTTGCTTTTAAAAGCAAATCCACCTTGTCAGGCTGCCGCAACTGGGAACTCTGGGAAACTTGGGAGTAATAGATGGCATATTGGAGACACGTTTTTTCAGATCCAATCTTATATTCGAGTTTAACATGCAAGGGAACAGCCTGTCCAGCATCCAACGGCTTCACACTAATTGTTTGCCTTAATAAACCGTTCGGTTGTAATGTACCCCTCTTATCTGCTGTTTGCATTACCTCTTCCTGGATTTGAAATTGTTCACTAATAAGCCTGACAACAACCTGATGAGCAGAGCCAAATCCATCATTCCGAATCGAAAATGTCAGTTTTTTCCATACATTCAACACCAGCCCATCATGCTCAACCGATACGTTAAGAATTGGCTGACTAAGATAGTAAGCAACTTTACCAACACATTTAGCAGCTAACTTATCTTTTCCCAAATCAGAAAAAACCCATCTGGCCTTTTCCCAAACTTCAGCTATTTCTTCCCTGCTTCGTTCCTGTTGTTTTTCAATTTTAAGAGCGTGTTTATAGAGTGCAGCAGCATATGCTCGGGGACGATCTAATTGCCGCCAAACGACCGCGGCATCAAGCCAGGAGGCACCATTCTCAAAATTGAGTGCGGCTAGTTCCAAATCACCGGATTTGATATATGCTTTCGCAATTTGTATATAGTTGTTAGTTTCTTTCGGTTGATCTATTAAACATCGAACAAGGCCGCTCCGATCAGCAATAATGATGTGTGGCCGTGACGAATGAATGCTCATATAA
>QQUD01000977.1 GCA_008501785.1 Chloroflexota bacterium | reverse complement strand
ATACATCGGCCCTACATGCACCTGATACCCATGTCCACCGCTAGGTGACGTACCGTCATACCGAATCGCTACCGGCAAAAAGTGGAACATGATGTTGGGATAAGTTACATCCTCATTGCTGCGAATAAACCCACCTGCTTCAAAATGATTTGTTGCCGCCGGACCCTTTTTAAACAACAACCATTGCAATCCTACCCACGGCTTGTTGTACCATTGCAGCGCCGGATACACGGAAACTGGCTGAGTACAGGCATGTTGAATATAAACTTCCAAATGATCCTGCAAATTCTCTCCCACACCCGGCAAATCATGTACCACATCGATACCCAACGCCTCCAGTTCAGACGCATTTCCCACACCTGAAAGCTGTAAAAGCTGCGGCGAATTGAACGCACCGCCGCTTAAAATCACCTTCCCTGCCAAAAGTTTTTGCACACGACCACGTCCCCGGCTAATTTCCACCCCAACCGCACGTTTGCCATCGAATAATATTTTGGTAACGAGCGTGCGCGTCATCACGGTTAGATTGGGACGCCGCATCACTGGATGCAGGTAAGAACGCGAGGCACTCAACCGCTGACCCCGATGCACATTGCGATCAAAGGGGGCAAACCCTTCCTGTTTGTAACCATTAACATCGTCGGAAAGAGGATGCCCAGCTTGCTGCACTGCCTCAAAAAAAGCGCCAAATAGCGGATTAGTTACCGGACCCCGCTCAAGCACCAGTGGCCCTTCTGTTCCGCGAAAATCATCGCCACCTGCTAAACACGTTTCCATTCGCTTAAAGTAGGGCAAACAATGGGCGTGATCCCACTGTTCCATACCCGGTTCGCGGCTCCAATTCTCATAATCCATCGGATTGCCCCGCTGAAAAATCATGCCATTAATACTGCTGGAGCCGCCCAGGATTTTGCCACGCCCCTGAAAGATGCGCCGATTGTGCATAAATGGCTCTGGTTCCGATTCATAACACCAGTCATACAGTTTGCTGCCAATGGGGATGGTCAATGCGGCTGGCATGTGAATAAAAATGTCCCAAATTGAATCAAAACGCCCCGCTTCCAGTACCAGCACCCGGTGATCGGGATTGACGCTGAGGCGATTTGCCAACACACAGCCTGCCGAGCCACCACCCACAATAATGGTGTCGAATTGTTTAGTTGAATAGTTCATTTTTCCCTCTCTTCCCTGAAAATCGGATGATAAAACGCTGTTTTGTCCTAGGTGCAGAATTAGACACCGTCTTGACCCACGAGCGTTGTGGATTTTCATCTGTTTTAATGCGTTGCAATAGCTTACTAATGGTTAGCTTAATCCCCAAATTTGTTTGCCAACTATACCGTCCAGATGGTATAGTAATTAGCTGCAATATTTGAAACAATTAACAACGATACCAGTGAATTTCTTAGAAGTGGCAAACTCAATAAGGGAGAAAATTGAATGAGCCAACGAAGAACCGCTTTAGAAACGCGTGAGCTAATTTTTGAGGCATGTGGTCGTATTCTACAACGTGAAGGATTAACAAATCTGACGCTCAGTGCAGTATCAGTAGAAGCCGGACTGAGCAAAGGAGGGTTACTTTACCATTTCCCCACAAAAGAATCGCTCGTAAAAGGATTATTTGAATACCACAATGATAAATTCGACACTCGCATGAAGGTAATTGCAAAAGAAGAGAAGGAAGAAACCGGTGACTGGTTGCGAGCATATGTTAGAGCCTCTATGGAGCAAATTATAGACCCCGACAGTATCAATTTATATGCTAGCCTGTATGCAGCTGGAGAAGAGTTTGTCAGTGCCCATCAGATGTTGCAACGAAAATTTGCAGATTGGCAGCAGCAAATTGAGGCGAGTCTACCAGACCCGACCTGGGCAACCCTGTTACGGTTTGCTGTCGATGGCCTATGGTTTGCTGAAATGCACAAATATGCGCCACCGGAACAAGATCAACGGCAAAAAATTGTCGAATTAATTATGTCGTTATCAAGGAAACCATTAAGAAATGATGGAAGTAATGAATAAAGTTCAACTGAAACATATCTGGAAAATATTCGGGCCTAATCCACACCATGTTTTAAAAACGATGGATCCGGCAGCGTCACGTCATGATATTCGGCGTGATATGGGGCATGTGATTGGTGTCCGTGATGTTTCTTTTGATGTTGCCGAAGGTGAGATATTCGTGGTAATGGGGTTGTCGGGCAGCGGCAAATCGACGTTAGTACGGTGTTTATCTCGATTGATCGAGCCGACCGCCGGACAGGTGATCATTAACGACGTTGATGTAACAGCCATGAGTGATGATGCGCTGCGCGAACTGCGACGCAATGAAGTGAGCATGGTGTTTCAACGATTTGGCCTTTTTCCACATCGGCGTGTGGTTGACAATGTTGCTTATGGATTAGAAGTGCGGGGCATGGGCGTCGATGAACGACGGTTGAAAGCACGCGAAATACTGGACCTGGTTGGACTGAAAGGGTGGGACGTATGTTATCCACATGAGTTGAGTGGTGGCATGCAGCAACGGGTTGGGTTAGCACGTGCGTTGGCTGTTGATCCAGACATCATGCTGTGTGATGAACCGTTCAGTGCGTTGGACCCTTTGATTCGGCGGGATATGCAGGATGAACTGTTGAACCTGCAAAAAGCATTGCACAAAACGATTATTTTCATCACCCACGATTTCTTGGAGGCAATTAAGTTAGGAGAACGGATTGCGATTATGAAGGATGGGGAGATAGTGCAGATTGGTACGGCGCAGCAAATTGTTGCCCATCCGGTGAACGATTACGTGCGGGAGTTTACGCAAGATGTGCCACGGGGGAAGGTGCTAACGGCCGTTTCCGTCATGCAGCCCGTCCCCGGCACCGTTGAACTTTCAAATGATGCGGTTCCCCACTCAATGACCCTGGAAACATTGATTCCCCAAATTATTGATGTAGATAAAGTGTTACCTGTTGTTGATGACGATGACACCATCATTGGCGTGCTAGACCGGCGCACAGTTTTGATGGCAATGGCGGAGAGTTAGGCATGGCACAATTGACAGGCAGCGCGGAAGACAACATTGACAACCATCCCCAAACATCTGATATACAACCGGGAATGATCAGGCAGCTATTGCCCTGGGGGCTGTTTGTGATCGGCATCATTGGTCTGCTGTGGCTTAGTCAACTGGTCAGCCAATTAGACACCTTCCCAGATTCGTGGCACATTGGTCTGCGTAATGTGCTCAACGAATTTAAGCGATGGGTGGTTGTCAACCGCAATTCTCATTGGGTATTTGTCTTCTTTTTTGAGCCGCTCAGTACCGTAATTGATTTTTGTTTGCGTCGTATTGAAGATTTTCTGCTGTGGCTGCCGTGGCCGGTGCTGATATTGGCCGTTTTCCTGGCGGCAGAGCGCATTCGTGGCCTGCGGCTGGCTGTATTGACATCGGTTTGCCTGATGTTGATGGGAATGTTTGGGTTGTGGGAGGAGAGTTTGCAGACGTTGGCATTGATGATAACGGCCGTTCTCTTTTCCCTGATCATCGGCATCCCATTCGGCATCTGGTCGGCACAAAACAACCGCGTCGAACAAATTTTGCGGCCTGTTCTTGATGCCATGCAAACGATGCCAGCATTTGTATACCTGATTCCGGTACTGCTCTTTTTTGGCGTGGCGCGTGTCCCTAGCATTATTGCTACCGTCATCTATGCGCTGCCGCCTGTGATTCGGCTCACCAGTCTCGGATTACACTCGGTTTCCGCAGATGTGATTGAAGCGGCGCAAGCATTTGGATCCACCGAACGGCAGATTTTGCGCAAGGTGCGCCTGCCAATGGCGCTGCCGACCATTATGGTAGGCGTTAACCAGACAATTATGATGGCGTTGAGCATCGTGGTCATCGCGGCGCTGATTGGTGCGGGCGGTCTTGGAGATGTGGTCTTGAAATCGCTGCGCCGCCTGCGCGTTGGTTCGGCACTGGAAGCTGGATTGGCGATTGTGTTAATGGCGATTTTGCTAGACCGGATGACGGCGGCGCTTTCGCAAATTGAACGGCACAGTGAGCCGCAGTTTCAAGGGTTCCGTCTGTTCAGTGAAAAACAGCGTGGCAGCAAGGTGGTTGTGCAAATCGAGCAGATTATTGATCGCACCTATCGGGTTTGTCGGCGCGGGGCAGATTGGGGGGCGAGGTGGTTGCAGGGGGTGAGGTGGGGAAACGGCCGTTTCCTTAAAAACCACGCCGTTAGCATCATCATTCTACTGACTTTGATCGGCTTGAGTCTTATTTTTCGGCTCGTGACTGTCCATGAATTCCCCAATTGGCTGCGACTAGACATCAGCCGACCCGTCGATGCATTAGTGCAGTGGATGCAGGTCAATCTCTACGATATTGGCGGTTCCGGCATTGGCACGGGACCACTGCGAGATTTCCTGATCATTCGTATCTTTCAACCAATTACAGCCTTTTTAACATCTCAACTCCCGTGGGTGCTTGTCGTTTTCTTTTTTATTTTTCTAGCAATTGTGGCTGATGGTTGGCGACTGGCATTGGGGGTTGGGGCTTTGATGGCTGCAATTGGTTTTATAGGCATGTGGCCGTTTGCAATGGACACACTGGGACAAACCATCGTTGCCGTGTTCATTTGCGTCGCGTTGGGGATACCGCTAGGCATGTGGGCATCCCATAGTGACCGTGTCGATCAGTTGATTCGACCCATTCTCGACTTTTTACAAACGATTCCTATTTTTGTGTATCTGGTACCGGTCATTATGCTGTTTGGAACAGGGAGTGTTGCGGGTCTTATTGCCTCGGTTTTGTATGCCGCTGTGCCAGTGATTCGGTTGACCAATGCAGGCATTCGTGGCGTTGATAAAACGCTGAAAGAATCCGCTGACGCATTTGGGTCTACCTGGTGGCAAACGTTGACAAAAGTCGAGATTCCACTGGCCTTTCCATCGATTATGCTGGGCATTAATCAGACGATCATGATGGTGTTGGCAATGGTGATTATTGCCGGACTAGTGGGCGCAACGGGATTGGGATTGGAGGTGTATCAGGGGTTTGCTAACGATAATTTAGGACGCAGTGTTGAAGCCGGTTTGGCAATTGTGCTGTTGGCGATTGTGATTGACCGCATCACCCAAAAGATGGCGCATAAAGCCAGTCGGGCGGCGAATATTGCTTAGGTTTTTTTAGAAATTTAGAAAAATAATTTAATTATTGAATTGCTGAATTGTTGAATTGTTAATAAGAAGAAGGAGGAGAGAGATGTTTAAAAGAGTTATTGGTGCCGGGTTACTTGTTTTGGGTGCATTGTTGGTTGTCGCTTGTGGTGGTGGGGGCAGCGAGACGATTGCGCTGGTCGAAAATCCGTGGCCTGCTTCAGAATTAAATGCGGCGGTGGCGAAAATCATCATCGAGCAAGAGTTAGGCAATCCGGTGGAGATTGTGGCGTTGGATGAAAATGCGCAATGGGATGCGTTGTCGAGTGGTGATGTAGATGCCAGTTTAGAAGTATGGCCATCTGGACACAGTGAACGCATGGCTGAGTATATTGACGAATTGGGAACCGTGGAAAATGGGGGCGCGTTAGGCCCAGTTGGTGAGATTGGCTGGTTTGTCCCGAAATATGTCGTTGATCAAAATCCGGCAT
>QQUD01000402.1 GCA_008501785.1 Chloroflexota bacterium | reverse complement strand
GTATGTCGCCAATTACGGTCGAATCAAAAGACAGCCCGTATTCCAATCATAATGCTGAGTGCTAGAACGCAAATGCCAGATAAGTTGGAAGGGTTTGAAGCAGGAGCTGATGACTATGTGGAAAAACCAGTTGCCCGCGCAGAATTGATGGCTCGTTCTCGCGCTTTGTTAGCGCGGTCTAACTATGCACAAAAACCGAAGGGCCAAATTGTGGCATTTGTAGGGGCGAAGGGTGGTGTAGGAACAACAACGCTGGCAATTAATACGGCCGTTTCCCTCATCCAATCCCAACACTCCGTCACTTTACTCGAATTACGTGACACTTTAGGCACCGCTATTTTCCAGCTACAGCTCAATCCTGAACAAGATTTAGGTACGCTGCTGAAAAAAGACCCAGATGATTTGAATATGCGTCTCATTAACCGCGCATTGGCACATGATGAAAGTGGATTGCAACTATTAGCAGCCCCACAAAAACCAATTGATCAAAGGCTCACCGAAGATCACATAAACCAAATAGTTGAAGAATTAGCGACCGGTTCAGATTACTTGTTTGTTGATATGCAAGGAATTTCCGGGGAAGCATCTAGATGGGTGCTAGATCAGGCAGATACAGTTTTAGTTGTAACAGAACCAGAAATGCTGTCAGTAACGGCCGCTTTTCACACCATCAACAGCCTCAAATCGTGGGCTTACTTTGATCGGACTCGCGTGGTCGTTGTGTCACGTTCCCCGTCTGCGATGCTCATGCGCCAAAACGAAATCGAGCAGGCGCTAAAAATTAAATCTGAATCTCTTTTAACCATTGTGCCCCCATCAACTGAAGCATTTCAGCAAGCCTCACGCGTCGGCAAACCCATTTTGATCATCAAACCTGATATTTTATCATCCGAAGCAATTAAAAAGGTGGCTGTGTGGTTAGCGGAACGCAAAAGTGTGACGATGTAAGAACAAAAAACGATAACAGGATTCTTAACACGACATATCCCTCCCTCACAGCGATTGATCTTATGACCGCACAGCGCTCCTTATTAGGTGAGAGATGATTGCCCCCATTCACATTTCGCAATTAATTATTCACATTTCATTATTCAGTCCGTTTCCCCGGCGTGATGTAGTTGATGCGCTTGAAAGGCTTGATCTGTTCCCCAATATTATCTTGCAACAAACGGGCAGAGGCGTGCATGAGCGTATCGTAGTTAAAATCATGCTCCTTTTTCATGCTGGCCAGACATGGAAAATGATGGTGAGCCAACCCAGCTTTTTCCTCAACCTCATCAGCAGAAAGACCAACTATTTGTTCAGCAACCGCACGCGCACAGCCGCAGACCGCGTCTCGACTGACAGTCGCTATAGTGATGCGCCGTGTATCTGGATCAACGGTAACGTCCAGTTCTGGTTTGCCAAACAAACGAGCAAACTCGGAAATTTGCGGGCTGTCATATGGAATACGCTGCTTGAGCGTGATGCCATAATCTGTTTCTGTCAGTGAACACAAAGGTTTGGGCATGGCACTGGCGACGTTAATCTTGTCGAGCCAACCGCGTAGTTGACGCGCTAACCCTTTGGGCAACCATGCTTCGTTGTCCACTGCCACCAGCACCGCTTTGGCTCCGGTCATGGTAGCCACATCTGGCAGCAGTTCAGCAACCCCTTTGACTTCGGCAAATGAGAGAATCAAATCGGCAGATGGCAAGGTCTCAGGGAGGTAATCTTCAGGATAATCAATCACCATTGGGTAAATGGTTGGAGCCTCCCATATAGCAATCTCCCATGTATCTGGGCCATGCTCACGAATATTATCTACATGGCGTTGTCCATATTGCCCGGTAACGATTGCCAGAATACGCATAATATTTTCTCCCAACGTAGGACAAAACGCTGTTTTGTCCAGATTGGTCAAGACGCTGTCTTGACCGACGGTAACTACACCAATTTCAAATTTGCCATCACGTAGGGGATGTAAACTAACCCCAACGGATTCATAGATTTTAGCATGTTGAGCCGCGCACCACGAACGGCTTCACCAATCGTTTGACGCTGCACCAGAAAACGGTGCATACACGCTTCGCCAAACGCAACCGCAATTGGCTCAAACAGCGTGATCTCGGTGCCAATGACGCCCGCAGCAGCAGATTCCTCAACAAATGCTGTTACCAGATCAATAGCAGAATCGGGTTCGAGGGCAGTGGTATGGCAGCCGTTGATGAACACTAACGGCCGTCTTCCCTCCCAATAAATATCATATGCACCCAAATTGTCGGGGGTAATACCCCGATCCTTTGTCGGATCACCAACGTGAATGAAGGGAACTGTACCCGATAAACCACCATGACAATAGAAGTAAAGCACATGCGGCGATGTTTCTTGCATCGCTTCAATCGCTTCATCGCGCGTGTCGGCGTGATGCCAAATAATGTCATCTTGCAGCTTTTTTAGCCGTGCTTCATGTTTGGGTCGCTCGCGGAAATTGGGGTCGGTTGAAACACCAATCGTAAATTCAACTTTGTCCGGGCATTCGATGACAACTGGTGCATCGGGTGCGCCAGCGATGTCTAACGGCAAGCCAAGGCGATGCCGGTATCCCCAGAAACCGCTGGGGCAAACCGTTTCCAAATCATCGTGAGAGGGACATTTACCCTGGAAGCAGTCGCATCGTTCCAAAGGTGCGTTGCTCCTAATGGCATCTTGGAATCCCTGGCACAGTTTGTAAGCTGACGGGGCCAGACTGGTATCCAATGGATAGTCGTAGAAAAGTGCAGCCGGAATGACTAAACGAGCGGCGCGTTTGGCGGCGATTTGAATTTGTCCACCAGCAAGCATCAATTTTTTCAGCTCACGTGCACCAGAACGGCCGTTTGCCAACTGCTTGATCAAACTATCATAAAACCGGTACCCCGACTTCGCCAGCAGCACCAAATCCTTTTGCAATTGTTGAATCGTTACGTTTTGATAATAACGATACTTTTTGCTCGAATCGTATAAACCGCCACCCCACGCCACTTTGCGGAACGCATCACGGGCCTGGTTAATCAAATCTTGCAACGCGCCTTCGGTGAGTTCGGCATCATTTTTGAACAGCTCTTTTTTCTGTGCGGTATCATCTGCACCGAAAAAGCGGAGACCGTGTGTGCCGTTGCCGTTGTCGTTGAGCATAATGCTCAGGCGGTTTTCGCCCATGCCTTGCAGTTGACGGCCGTTTAACGAATGTGACAAATTATAATCCAGTTCCGACACCAATGCGTCATGCATCGGCTGTGGATTGGCTGAAACGTGCATTGTAATCAGACGAGATTGGATCAGGTTTTGCTGATAATAAATATTGCAGCGCAGATGGTGCTTGCCTGCAGCGGGTGGTGTTTTCACGGGGAAGAACAGCCGCTTGTCTAATAAGTCGTTGGCACCTCGCAGCGATGGCGGCACAATTGCATCCTTGACCACGACGGCCGAACCATCTTCCTGCACTTCCAGTTCACCTATTTCAGCAGTTGGCGTTAGCTCAAATTCGGATTGGAAGCCGAACAGCGCCACTTGCAGCCTCGCTTTTGGCGGTAAATCTTCAGGGAGTGCAGTGGGTACGAGTTCGATGGAGCCTTCAATCGGTTCGCCGACTTCGAGCCAGAAGTAGGTGAGGGTTGAGATGAGTAACGGCCGTTCTGCCAACAGCGGCGTTTCCGGTTCATCTTCAGACGAAAAGCCGGTATTCACCACCCGAATCGTCTCATCTTCAGCCGCAGCTCCTTCTAACACACCTTTAGAAGTTGGCACGTTGGCAGGCGAACTGCCTGACAAGGTTGACTTTGCAAATTCCTGCTGCCGTTTTTCTAAATCTGCCAGCGTGCGAATGCGAGAAAACCAACGAATATCCCGAGCTTCCAAGTTATAAGGCTGCAAAACAGCCTCAGAGTCGGCAAAGAATTGTTCTCGTAGAGATTCGTTGCCCAATAAACGATCAATGATTGCTGCCCAAAGCTCTTTGCCAGTTAACATGAAGTTACCTCCTCAAGTGAATGGATAAACAATCTGTGGTTGGTTGAGTAATCTGAAAACTATTGCTGTTTATTTAAATTAGAGAACCCCCATCATCAGTGGTAGATTCAGAGGCCGCTGTGCTTTGGCCTAGCGTCATGGCAGCAGCCGTTTCGCGAGTGGCACCGGGAATGAATTCAGTATCTTTTACTTTGCCACGCCGTCCATCCAGAAACCAGTCTACGTTGAATGCAGTCGTCCGCCCGACCATAATTAACAATACAATGAAATAGAGGAAAAATCCGGCAAAAAGACCAATGCCATACGCACCAAACAAGTCCGTACCAGTTGGGAACAACGCTAAGATTGCACCACCACCAATGATGCTGATCACGGTTGTTAAATCGCTAAATTGAACATCTTCTTTACGGTAACGATTGATATAATACACGTACCAACCAATGATGGCTCCAAAACCACCGGCACCAAGTAATTGAATTAAACTTGCGGATTCTGTTTCCATTTTCAAATATCTCCTGGGTAAAAAATTTAACGCAAAGTTGTAAAGGGGCAAAGGGGCAGAGGAAGAAAAAGAATCTCTGTGTACTCTGCGCTCTCTGCGGTAATCATTATTGCTGCTGAATGCTGCGCAGCCAAATAATATGAGCAAATGCAGCAAACACTATCGCAACAGCAAGACGAACCAGAGCAGGCCCACCAGCAAACAAGAATTGGACAACACCAAGGGCAATGGTAGCCAGGATGAGGGAAGTGGTGTGGATAAACGGCCGTTTCACCCGCATCCGGCTCGCCAACACCAACAACCAGCCCCACATCAAACCTAGTCCAATACTACCTAATGAAACAACCAAATTTGGCCTCCTGGAAATTTATAACGGGCTGGTGACAGCATAGCATAGCGAACAGGTTATGACAAGTGGAACCTTAAAATTGACGATTTATGATTTACGATTTACGATCTACCCAACTAACGACTACCAGACTAACCGACTAAAGGACTTTCCTATGTATATTGGACGTGTAAGTGGCACAGTTGTAGCAACAATCAAAGATGAAGCATTTCATGGACGTAAGCTGTTGGTCGTCGATAAGCTGTCGCCAGAGGGTGAGCCAACCGGCGATTATGATATTTGTGTCGATGTGGCACAGGCGGGGGTTGGGGATCGGGTGCTGGTACTGGATGAAGGCAATGGCGCTCGACAAATTCTGAAACGCAAAGTGGCACCTGTTCGGGCGGTGGTTGTTGGGGTGGTTGATGATGTGGAGTTGGCTTAAAAGTTAACAGTTGTCCGTTGATTTTTGACTGTTGCTTGTGATCTTCCATAAAAATGGGGGAATATCATGTCTGTAATTGGTGGTGATGGAGAAACGGCCGTTTTTTGTTTTCCGTTTTTTGTTTTTGTTTGGTAACGGTCGTGGCGAGGGCACCCTGTATTTATCGCAGAAGCACCATGCCCGATTGTAACGAACAGTTTGGACGTCTTTGCAAAACCAAAAGCATAATCTGGGTCTGGTTTTTATTTTTAGGCTGTCTTAAAATTGTGCCATCCTTTTTTAATGGAGAGACAACCAGGTAAAGAAAAAACAGTTGTTTTAGAGAGCTATTGGCAAGTGTTATTTGCTTTTTTTACAGCCTCAATTTTTACATGTCGT
>QQUD01000253.1 GCA_008501785.1 Chloroflexota bacterium | reverse complement strand
TGTTGGGCAGTTCGGTGATGGTGCCGGTGACAAACGGCCGTTTCAACCTGGGCACCTGGCAAGGCATCTACCAATGCGAACACCGTGACCACGGCGGCCGCCGTCGGCTGATCATCACAATCCAAGGTGAATCTCTCAATTCTTAGGGTGCGTTCGGAAATGATTTTGGATATTCATTGCCGAACGCACCCTTGAAGTTCATCCGTCAATTCCGTACTTATAAACGGATGAGCACTTAGCGAGGTAATATGGAGCAACCCGCCGAAATACTCATTGGCATGGGCTGGTATAGTCAGAAAGAATGGCACAAATTGAAAGCAGTTGCAACAGACAGCAATGCGCTCGATGATACCTACGAAGATTTTCTGAAAAATTTTGCAAAAGCCAGAAATCTAATGAAAAAACAAGGCAAAAAAACGAAAAAGGTTCGAATCATTGTCTCTGACTTAGTTAACTGGTGTGCGGAACAAAAATTGCCAGTCGACAAGAAATCTCGCTCAGCGTTTGTGACCCACAAATTGCAAAGCGGCGAGTAGAGATAGATTGCTTTCTAAGGTCAATCTTCACTGGCACTTAAAAAAGTGGTTCAGCAGGAATTTATGGGGTTAACATTGTTGGTAGGGGCGTACCCTTGTGGTCGCCCTCGACTGGGCGGGCACAAGGCCCGCCCCTACAATTGGCGATTCCCCATGAAATCCTGAAGACCAAAAAAAGTTTGGCAAGATTGGTTCAATCTTCGGAGACTGAACCAATCTAACGAACAAGCAACTTAATTCTCGTTCCTTATTTTTATGGATTCATAATTGCTGGCAAGCAAACTTTGGTCAATTCCTGTACAACAGTAAAGGTAATGCCGCTTGTTTCAGAGGCGTGGCCTGGGTCATAAACTGTGACCGTGAAGGGGCCGAGGTTGTCAAGATCGGTGGTGGGGAGTACGGCCGTTACCACAAACGAACTCACATAAGTCGTCACCCTGTCCGCACCATCCCAACGCACGACACTGCTGGGCGTAAACCCAGCACCATGAACCGTCAGCGTCGTTGTTTGAATATCGTTTAATCCAGATATCGAAGGGTTAATGCTGTTTGCCACGAGCCCGCCGCCAAACTCGTATGCACCAATATCACAAACCCCATTTCGCGCAAAACCACGCTGATCAGTAGTTGGGCAGTTGCTCCCCGCGTCGATTGCTGGGCTGCCTGTGTTCAGCGGTACGGTGTGCGTCGGACCGCCGTAGTCGCCGAGTGTGCCAAGTTGGGGATTAACGGCCGTTTGCCCCCCCAAACATTCATAATCATTTCCCAAACTTGTTGTCTTTTGCGGAAATTGAATATTGTTGCCACCATTGGTTAGCACACGGGTACAATTTTGCTGAATATTCCACGGATTGTTGCCGGTGTTATTCGCAATAATCGTGTTGCGCAACGTTACGCTATCACCAGCAATGCCACCGCCAACAAAACCTGCGGTGTTATTCGCAATCGTGCTGTTTACAATCACCATGCCATCACTTGAGCGAATCGCGCCACCAAAGCCGCGCCGCCAATCACTTGTGGGTAACAATTCTTGGGTAGCATCATTCGCATAAAATGTGCTGTTTGTGACCGTCACAGGCGCATCCAGCAGCCAAAGTGCGCCGCCACTGCTGGCATTATCACCTTCACCACGGGCATAGTTGTTCATAAATGTGCTGTTGTCGATGGTCAATGGACCATTCGTGGTCGCACTTTGATGATACAGAGCGCCCCCTTGCCCCTGTCCAACGGCATAATTGCCATCAAATGTTGATTGGTCAATGCTCGTGCTGCCAGTGCCTTCAGGAAAGCTAAAAATCGCGCCGCCAAGCTGGTCGGTGTGGTTCCCATTAAAGCCGCTCAGGCTCACCTGAATCGACCCGTTCATGCTCTTTGTGCCGTCGATGTAAATCGCACCACCACCGCCACCGCTGGGATTGCCGTTGGCAATATTGCTGTTAAACGTGCTGTTGGTGACCGTTAAATTACTAAGCAGCACATGAATGCCACCCCCATTCACCGCCTGATTGCCTGTGAACGTGCTGCCCTCCACAGTGGCCGTCGAGCCACCTGAAACGTAAATGCCGCCGCCGCCATTCCCACCCCCAACAAGGCCTGCGGCTGTTGCAACGTTGTTGCTGAAAGAGCTGTTGGTGACGGTGAAGACCCCGCCTGCGTCACTGCCTCCCCATCCGTTCATGGCGATAGCCCCACCGTTGTAACCTTGATTATTGCTAAAAGTGCTGTTGGTGATGGTCACGGTACTCAACCGCTCGATGTAGAGTGCGCCGCCGTTTTGAGTGGAACGGCCGTTACTCACCACCACATTTTGCAACGTCAGCGTCGCCCCATTCTCCACACTAAACAGGCGCGTGCTGTTGCCACCACTGAGCGTAATCACACTGCCACCATCAATGACAGTATTCGCCGTAATCGTTTTTTGGCTGGTAAGCGTGATTGTGTGGCTGCCACCACAGTTAAAAGAGACGGACCCACCGCCAACCAGCGCTGCATTAAGCGCCGCCTCCGTACAACTGCCAGATGTGCCGTCGCCCACCACACCCGCACTAAAAACAGGGCTACTGGTTAACAAGATTATCAATATTAAGGAGAACAATAATAGAAAGTGCTTCTTCTTTCTGCTGCTCATGGAAACGTCCTTGATTGAATTAAGTCAACATGTGGCCGACTACTATGTTGAACGCGCCTTTAAACAGGATTATTGTGGAAGAAGAAACGGCCGTGTTGAATGGGAATTAAGTACGGGAGGCCTATTTACCAAAAACCATGATGCACTTTTTCTGCTTCGCTCTCCAAAAGGGGGCCAATCACATCAGTCGGCTCTGCACCATGCACCAATACCTCACGACATGGAATCATCAGACTATCACCAGCAATACGACCCAACGTGTTTGCAGAGCAACCATAGACAACCTTGCGAATGCCCGACCAATAGATCGCTCCGGCACACATTGCACAGGGTTCAGTGCTCGTATATAGCGTCATTTCGGCCAATTCATCTGACGAAAATTGGCGAGAAGCGGCGCTGATGAGGTTGAGTTCCGCGTGATGTGTGATGTCATTTTGGGTATTGACGGTGTTAACGGCCGTTAACACAACCTCCCCATCCCACACCAACAACGCCCCAAATGGATGATTGCCATTCACCTTCGCCTGATTTGCCAATTCAATAGTCTGTTCAATAAAAATCTGATGGCTATTTGACATAAAATTTCCTCCTGTCTAAAAATATCAGCCCCCAATTACATACAAATAAACGACGATGGGATTGGAAATTGAGCGAATTTCATCAAAATTATTATAACATTCATCTATTCTTGGCTATCAACAGAGAAATTTGTGAAATCTATCACTCCTATGCTAGAATCTCGACTTGTTTGTAGCGCAATTTAAACATTGCGCTATATTTTTGTTGGAGTTACAGCTAGTTCTATAGTCAATAGAGCTATTTAAGCCCGATGACTATATACCAGAAGTAACACATTTATAACCAGAACATGCTTTCCGTAAATTGAGCAGGCATACATCTGTCAGAAAAACTTAGCCTGCAGAGGGAGCCAATCAAACCCAATTCTGGTTTCACTGTGTACCTATAACTGCTAAAGATTTAGCTACTAAAGATTCAGGAAGAGGGTCTTGTGTGGAGGATATTATGAAATTGAAACATTTAGCATTGCTTGTGCTCGTTGGAGCCATCGTAGCACTGGTTAGTCTGCCCCGCGCGGACGTAAACGCTCAAGAAATTATCTCGGAAAACCTGTTTACAAATCCTGGATTTGAAGGCGGTTACTACAATCAAGGCAGCATTGCCCAAATTGCCGTTCCGAATGGTTGGACAATGCATTGGTTAGACAACGTAACCTTTGCCGGAACCGAAGGCAGGCCTGCATATCGTCCTGAAACAGTTGTCTGGCTAATTACCGATGCCCCGGAAAGGGAACGGGAATTATTTTGGCGTGATGGTTCTTACACATTAAAAGTTTTCAAGGGATGGGCACCCATGTATGCCGCGCTTTCCCAAGATGTTTCTGGCTTAGAAGTAGGTCGCCAATATCGAATGGTCATCCCCATTTATGTGGATATGGTTGAAGAATACAAGGGTGCGAAAAAAGTGCAGCCACACCGCAGTGATTCTGGCTTCATTCGTTTTGGCGTGAGTGGCGTAGGCGCAACCTGGCTAGATGCTGCTCAAATAAACTACAGCCCAACATGGACTGCTGAAAATGTATATCCATTTTACCTGGCTATGCAAACTTATGTGTGGGACTTCACCGCCACACAAGAAAACATGACCGTCTGGATTGAAATGGGATCGAATTGGCCCTATCGTAACAATGGTTTCTTTTTAGATGGATTGGGACTATATGCTTTGAGTACAACCGGGTTAGCCAACCCAGCTTCATCAGGTTCATCTGGGTCTGGCGCACCAGCCGTTGCGGGACCAACCCTCACTCCATTCCCCACACCAACACCGCGTGCCGATGGCGCTGTCGTTCATGTTGTGAATTCTGGCGACTCCATGTGGACCATTGCCATTCAATATGCACCAACATTGGGTGTATCGCCCGAAGAAGCCCTGCCATTGATTCAAGACCGAAACAACAATCCAGCCTTTGTTAGCGTTGGTCAAGAATTAATTATTGTCCCTCCTGGTGAGACTGCCCCGGTAGTGGTAGAAGAAGAACCGGCTGCTGAAGAAGAAGAATCGGCGACAGAGAGTGAGGCAACGGCCGTTCCCGAACAAGAGCCAACTGCCGCACCAGAAACAGAAGAAACAACCGAAGTTGCTGAAGCTCAACCCGCAGAAACAGGTGGCTCAACCGATGCCCCCGTCGCCTCAGCCAGCAACAGCATTTGTGTGGCTGTCTTCAATGATGCCGACAGCAATGGCGCACAGGATGTCAGCACCGAAAGCTTACAACCTGACGCATCTATTACCCTGTTCCGCGCCGGTGCATCCGTCTCCACTTACATCACTGATGGCATTACTGAGCCATACTGCTTCCAAAACCTGGACCCGGATACCTATCAAGTTCAAGTTTATTCACCCGCTGGGTTTGCACCCACCACGGCCGACAATTGGGCAGTCTCTGTCACCGACGGCACAGCCTTGTCAGTTGCATTTGGTGTGACTGAAGCTAATGCACCTGCTCCAGTAGCTGAGGCCAGTGCAGAAACGGCCGACACCAGCGCAGAAACGGCCGATTCAACCAGCACCCCAGCCGAAGAGGCAGCGCCCGAAGAAGGGGGCTTCTTCAGCAGCATTGGCGGCATCGTGCTCGTCATTGCTGGAATCCTGGTGTTGTTAGCCGGTGCCGGTGTAGTGATGCTGCGACGCGGTTAGGAAGGTAATCGGTAAACCGCAATCAGTAATCGGTAAACGATTATCGGTAATTAGTAAATATTTATGGATAGCTCGGCGATTTTTCGTCGGGCTATTTTTTTGCGTGGCTTTTGCGTCAATTTTGCGTCTAATAGTCATACAGTAACCTACGCTGGTTCTCCGTAAACTATAAAGAAGCCTTTCAAAAAGAGATCAGGTATCAGGTATCAGCTTTCAGCAAATTTAGGAGTAGTGGATGTATCAGAATGAACAAACTCAGCCCGTCATGG
>QQUD01000128.1 GCA_008501785.1 Chloroflexota bacterium | reverse complement strand
GCGGGCTTCGGCAGCCGCCCTCGGTGTGGAGTTGAGCGAACAGACCAAATTGCTGCGTCGTCTTAACTTCCTGGGCGAAATGCTCGACAGTCACGTCCTTCATGCTTACATGCTGATTGCGCCAGATTTTCTGGGTACAACCAGTGTGATTCCGTTAGCCGCCACCGCACCCGATGTCGTGTTGCGAGCGCTGCGCATGAAGAAATTGGCAGGCGACCTGTGTCAAGTAATTGCCGGACGGCACACACACCCAATCGCGATGGTGGTTGGTGGTTTCTCCCACTTCCCCACGGCAAACGAGTTGTACGCCCTGCGTGAACGCTTTGAAGCGATGCGTGAGGATGTGGTTGCAACGGCCGATTTGTTCGCAACACTGAAAATGCCAGCATTTGAACGCGAAACCGAATACATTGCGCTGCGTCGTGATGATGATGTGTATGGTTTCATTGATGGCGATATTGTGAGCACCGATGGCGGTCGTTGGCCGGTATCCGAATACAAATCAATTACCAATGAATATCTGGTTCCACACTCGTCAGCCAAGCACACAAAAAATCAGCGCGACTCGTACATGGTGGGTGCGTTGGCTCGTTTCAATGTCAATCACGATTTGCTGCATCCTGTGGCGAAAAATGTGGCGAATGCGCTGGGTTTGAAGCCCAAAGCAACCAACCCGTATTTGATGACGGTGGCTCAGGTAGTGGAAGTCGCTCATTGTGTGGAAGAAGCGATTCAGTTAATTGATGAACTGCTGAAACGTGAGATTGCCTGGGAAGACCCGGCGCCACCGACTCGCCAATCTGGTGAGGGTGTTGGTGCTTGTGAAGTGCCGCGTGGTACACTGTTCCATCATTACAAGATTGAAGATGGCATCATGGTGGGATCGAACTGCATCATCCCAACTGGACAAAATCTGGCAAATATTGAACTGGATATGAAGGCATTGGTTCCTTCGATTTTGGATCGCACTCAGGAGCAAATCACGCACGCATTGGAAATGCTGGTACGCGCCTACGATCCTTGTATTTCTTGTTCAACCCACATGTTGAACGTTAAGTTTGAATAGGTGAGTCTCTTTTGTAATCGTTGGTAAGTTGGTAAGTTGGTAAGTTGGTTGGAGAACAAACTAACAAACTAACCAACTTACCAACATTTTCATTCATATGAAGATGCTAATTCTGGCTTTGGGAAACCCGTTGCGGGGTGATGATGGGATTGGGTCTGCTGTGTTGGAGCGGTTGAGGGAAACGGCCGTTTTCCCCCCCACAACCACCCTCATCGACGGCGGCACCCCCGGCTTAGAAACCGCCCTCACCCTCCAAGGCTACGACCAGGTGATCGTCATTGACGCCGCCAACATTGGCGGCAAGCCAGGTGACTGGAAACGATTTTCTCTTTCCGATGCGTCGTTGATTCAAGATGCCAACATGAACGGCACGCTGCATGATGCAGGATTTGCTGAAGCCGTCGCCCTGGCCGAAGCACTCAGCATTTTACCCCCTGAAATCATCATTTATGGCATACAGCCCGAAGCCATCGACTGGGATTTAAAACTCAGCCCCGCAGTAAAAAATGCCATTCCCGCAATTTGCCAACAAATAAAAACCGAACTTTCCCTCGTCGAAAGGTAAACTATCGATTTTCGATTTACGATTGAACGGACACGTTCCCTAATTGACAATTGATAACGGCCGTTTGCCCCACCAACCAACCACAAACCAACACTCGAAGAAGTGGTCTGACGGTCAAAGAGGAAGAACGGCACGCTCTAAAGACCAGGCCAGAGCGAGGAGATCATAGGTAGTCACTTGGATCAAAAAAGGTTTTTTGCTTCACTTCCAAAACCCATTCTTCTAATTCCTCTTGAATATTAATTTGTCGATCCCAGTTTTTATCCCCCATTTCTTGAATTTCATTTCGCAAAATTGGGATAATATCGCCATGCTCTTGTATAAGCCACCAAAGCCATTTAGGATTCAAGAACTTTGGGAAAATGAAAAGTCCAAGAAATGTTACAATCCCTCCTACAAAAATCAAAGGCAGTTGCCGATTTGAAGGCACAAATGGCACAAAGGCAAAAGACCATAACAATAATCCCAATCCTAATGGAATAGTGCCATAGGCACTTCCAGCACCATGTGGACTCAAGGTTAAAAACGTCACACTTATAGGGCCTTTTAGTCTGTAAATTCCCTATCCAAATAATGCAAGACTCATACCAAAAAATATCCAAAATAACATATCAAATCCTTTTACACCCGCCTTCTTGGTTTTCCGAGTTGCTGTGTGCGACTTCCCTGCCGATCCACTCGTCTACTTCGGCCTCCATACCATTCAGATTTTGTGATTTTACCTCGTTTGGATAATAAATGTAGGTTGGGGAAAACGGCCGTTTCCAGGGTAATCACAAGCCCCCAATCCGCTGAGGGCTGAAGCCCACAGCTACGAGATGGAAGGCCCTTGGGGCCTAAATCCTAGCCCTGAAAGGGCTTCCATCTCGTAGACAGCCTTGTCGAAGCTGGCAATCGTTTTCTAAATGCAATTACCTTACGGCCGTTTCCCCGTTTCCCCACCAACCAACCCACCAACCAACAATCGAAGAAATGGTCTGGAGACCACAGAGGAAGAACGGCACGGTCTGGAAACCGGCCGGAGCGAGGGTTCCCTCATTAACAATTGACAATTAACAATTAACAATTTCCCATTTTTCCATTCGCCCCCCGCGCCCCCTTTCCATATAATCCCATCAATGTTTTCAACATACACAATCATCCGCACAAAGCTGATACCACCGCACCCATTCAAATACGCCCAACCACGCCCTCGGCTGGAGCAAAGCTTGCTGGATGCCCAGAATTACCGACTGACCATCGTCCAGGCCGGTCCAGGCTACGGCAAAAGCACGGCGCTGGCAGCACTGCCTGCGGCTGGGCATCAAACAGTCTGGTATCACCTGGATGCGGATGATACAGACCCGCTCGTTTTTTTCTCGCACCTGATTTACAGTTTTATTGCGGTTTTTCCTGATATTTCGGCTGCCCCGTTGGCACAACTGGAAGCGTGGGAGCGAAACGGCCGTATTACCCCCTGGACCCCCATCGTAGACACCCTGATCAACGAACTCACCCAATCCGATCCACACCCGCTGTTCCTCGTCTTAGACGATGCCCACCATCTGGAAAACAGCCCCCAAATCCAACAAATACTCGACCGGCTGATTAGCCATGTGCCGTCCCACCTTCACGTCATTTTAGCGACGCGCTATCCACTCAAACTGCCCAACCTCGTCACCTGGCGCGTACGCGGCGAGTTGCTTGAAATCGGTCAAGCAGAACTCGTTTTCACACCCAATGAGATTGTTAATCTGTTCAAAGAACAATATGATTTAACGCTTACGGCTAACCAAGTACACGAAATAACCACCCACACAGAAGGGTGGGCCATTGCACTACAACTGGTCGGGCAATGGCTAAAAATTGGCGGGAAGGCAACCTTACCGGAGGCATTAGCCCGACTTTCCGGCTCCGATTTGTTCGCTTATTTGACCCAGGAAGTTTTGGCTCAGCAGTCGCCAGATATTCAGGAGTTTTTGCGAGTAACGGCCGTTTTTCGCCAAATGACCCCCGACCTGTGCAACGACCTGCGCAACGCCAACGACAGCCATCAACACTTACGCTACCTCGAAGAAAATGGATTGTTTGTTGTTTCATCTGGTGATGGCACGGTACGATACCATCACCTATTTCACGGCCTGCTGCGCCATCAAATTCCAGAAGCAGAGAAAAAAGCCATTCATAAACAAGCCGCGCATTGCTGCCAGAAAGACGGCCGTCCCACAGAAGCCGTTTACCATTTGTTGGCAGCCCAAGATTTTGAAGCGGCCGCGCAAGAATTAGACAGCTTAGGCCGTAAAATGGTGCGTGCAGGACGGTTAGACACCCTCGTCAATTGGATAAGGTCCCTGCCACCCAACATCCTACAAAACCACCCGCCGCTGCTTGTGTACTTAGGAGATGCAGCGCGTTTACACAGCCGTTTTGATGAAGCGCTAGGCTGGTACCAGCAAGCCGAAACACGCAGCCGTCTTCTGGGTAAATTACCAGCGATTGGTCAGGCACTACGCGGTCAGGCACGCATCTACCTCGACACCGTCAATCCCAATCAAGCAGAACAGCTATTGCAGGAAGCCTTACGTCTTTCGGATGGCCAAGAAGATCGTGAGAGTCGTGCCCGTTTACTGGACCTTCTAGCTGAAAATTTAGTCAACCAAGGCCGCGCCAAAGATGGCGAAACATACCGAAAACAGGCACGTGAACTCAGGCAGGAAGGTCCGGGTGAAGCTGAATTGTCGACTCGGGTTCTGCTGCGGACCGGACAGTTAGCTCAGGCGCGTCGGCTTCTGGAAAAACTGGCTGAGAAAGAGCGGCAAGAACCCGTACTGCATCCACGTTCTCACCGAGAAACATTGCTGCTGCTTTCCCTGATTCTGTCATTGCAAGGGGAAGCCGATATGGCCTACCAATGCGCAATTGAAGGAACAGAACGAGGTCAAGCTTTGGATTCGCCATTTGTAACGGCCGTTGGACACATGCGGCAAGGTCACGCTTGGCTGCTACAAAAAAACGAGCCTGGTTATCATAAAGCACAGCACTGTTTTAACGAAGCCATCAACATCAGCGAAGCGCTCGACGTACCGCGATTGAAAGTTGAAGCATACTGGGGCTTAGTTCAGGCACAAGGATTTCCCGGTGATTTAGAAAGCGCCCACCATTCTGCAACAAGGGGGTTAGAATTGGCTCAGGCTGCCGGGGATGAGTGGGTGATGGGTTGCATTAGCGTATCGATGGGAGCCAGTTATGCATTGGCCCAGCAAGGTGACGAGGCTGCTGTTTGGCTCAATCAGGCCCAGCAAGGCTTTCGTGAATGCGGCGACACGTATGGCGAAGCCACAAGCTGGCTTTGGCTCAGTTATATTCGTCTCCAAAAAGGTGATATGGCCCGATTGGACCAAAACTCAGCCGAGCTTTTGAGTTTGATACAAACGTATGATTACAATTACCTATTCCAACGACGCACACTCCTGGGACCACCAGACCCACGCATTATGACACCCATTTTGATTCATGCGCGCGAGGCCGAAAATCACACCTTTATTGCACGTCAAATCCTATCCCAAATGGGTCTGGAAAAAGTTCAGCTGCATCCAGGCTATCAACTTCGTTTGCAACTGCTCGGTTCTTTTCGTTCATGGCGCGGAACAATCGAAATTGATGCTGCCGAGTGGAAACGCAAGAAAGCACGCCAAATGTTCTTGTTCCTACTCACTAACCGCCACACATTTTGGGAGAGAGAGCAAATTTATGAATCGCTCTGGCCAAATTTAGATCCCGAACAAGCCAAGCGCGACTTTAAAATTGCTTACAGTGTATTGCTCAACGTGCTGCAACCACAACGGGGTCGCAACGCGCCATCAGCCTACATTATTCGAGATGGTTCGAAATATGGTTGGAGTTCGACAGCAGATGTGTGGCTCGATGTCGACGAATTTGAATCGCTGATTAAACAAGGTGATGCTGTTTACCGCCAGGATACAGTCCGTGCGATTCCACTTTATCGTCAAGCAGTGCAGCTGTACCAGGGGGAGTTCCTGCAAG